>JANMVO010000139.1:0-8019 GCA_031392805.1 Rhodoferax sp.
GCTGCGCCTGATCAAGGACAACATTGTGGTCACAGCCATAGCACCCGGTGCGTTTGCGTCCGACATGAACCGCGATGCGCGCGACCACGCAGATGTGGTGTCGGCCCACATTCCGTCAGGGCGCATTGGCACCGATGAAGATATGGCAGGTGCCGCCATTTACCTGGCTTCGCGCGCGGGTGATTACGTGGTGGGCTCGACCCTGGTGGTCGACGGTGGCCTCACGCACGCCCGGTGAACCAGTGGGCGGCGCGCGCGGTTTCAGCATCTTTGTCCCACAGAATTCCCGGATTGTCCGGTTTAACAACAGCAAGAAAAACCTCAGCGCAGCAACTCGTGCGTCGCTGATTTGGCGGCTTTTTTGTCAAGGGTCAAAACCGGCGAATACCCTGCGGCCTGCGCTCTGGCTGCCAACAGATAGTCTGAAAAATCGGCACTTTGGCTGGCGTGCAAGGCCAGGGCCTGGCGGACCAGCTCGGGGGACTCCAGCTTCAGGCTTTTATGGTTCAGCAACGCGGCGATGCAGGCGTTGACGTCGCTGCGGGGGTAGTTGTAGCTGCGCCCCAGCACCCACGCCAGCTCGCACAACACGAGATGGTCAACCCAGGCGGGCCGGGCGGGCGACGCTAGTTTGCCCAACCAAGCCTCAACTTTGGCCGCTTCGGAATCGTCGTCGTTGACCAGCAGGCGCACCAGCAGGTTGGCGTCCAGCGCAATCAAGGCTTTTGCCTTGCTGCGTGTTTGGCCTTCAGGTGGCTGGTGATGCCAGCCTCGATTTGCGCCAGGGTCAGGGCCTTTTTGGACCGCGCCAACAGGCCGCGCAGGCTGGGGCTGGGTGCGGTGGGCGGCCGCTTCAGGACAATGGTGTCGGCATCTTGCACGGTGACCAGCAGTTGGTCGCCCGCCACCAGCCCCATGCGCGTGCGCACGGCGCTGGGCAGAGTCATTTGACCTTTGGATGTGAGGGTGGTTTGCATGGCAATCTCCTTACGATTCGGTAAGGAAATTGTAGTTGATCGCCAGCCCGTTTTTTTATGCAGCCTTCGCCCGCCGCCAAGGACGCTCGCGGCGATAGAAGCTGCCATGTCGGCGGGTCCGGTTGACTGCGGGGTTGGGTCACGACCCCTGTTTACGGCTGCGCGAGCAATCTCTTCGCGTTGAGGTAGGTCGGCACCTCGACCCAGAGGCCATCGACCAGGGCGCGATCTTCGCCGCGCGCGCGGGCGGCCTCGAAAGCTTCCACCATCCGCCGCGCCTGGTCCTTCTGGACGTCGCTCGGGATCAGGGCCGCAAGAATCGCCACCGCGTGGTCCGGGCAGACGAGGCTTTTGGCGCGGTAGCCCAGCCTGCGTGCGTACCGCGCCTCCTGCGCTGCACCTTCTGCATCGGTGAACGTGTAGGGCGCATCGATCGGCTCAATGCCCGCAGCCCGGCACTCCAGCAGGAAGCGACGTCGTGCATGGTCGAGTTCCACGGCCTCGCGGCTGCGCTCGGCCATCAGGTCTGCAGCCAAGTCCTCGGCACCCAGCAGCGCATAGCGGATGCGCGGTGACGCGGCGGCGATCTCGCGCACGTTGACCACGCCCAGGGCCGTTTCGCACACCGGCAGGATGCCGATGCTGCCCGGCGCCAGGCCGGCCTGCTCTTCCAGTGCTGTGATGGCCCGATCCAGTTCGCGCATGTCGCTGGCCGTCGCAGCCTTCGGGTAGGCGATGAAGTCGGGCTTTGCCGGGACCACAGACGCAAGGTCCAGCGGCCCGTCCTCGTGCAATGAATTGATGCGCACGCATACCCGGGCACCGGTCGTCCGCCAGCGGCCGAACAGACCCGCTGCCAGGGCACGGGCTTGGTCACGAAGCGGTGGTGGCGTGGAGTCTTCGAGGTCCTGGATCAGGACCTCGGCGCCGCTGGCCGACATGGCTTCATGCACGGCACTGTCAGCCCCAGGGCCGAAGAGCCAAGTGCGCAGCAGAGGGGAGCGGTGGTCAATTAGTGACATGGCGGAAGGAATAATGATGGGGGATGTGTTCCAGAAAAGGGAGCATGCTGGATAACCTGGCTCGGCCTTTGAAATCGAATGCAAGGGCACCGTCGCCGCTTGCACTATAAGCCAGCGCCTTGAAAAAATCTACTTTTTAAGTTTGACTCGAAAATTTATAGACGCTATTTAAGTTATAGCTAACTATGTATGTCCGACAAGGGCTAGGGGCCGTTTTTACCATAAAATTCCGCTGAAACCGGCTTCGCCGACTCCCCGAGGCGCAAACCAGGCCCTGCAAAAGCGCCGAGCAGTGTGCACACGGGCGCAGGGCCAATTCGCGCATGCCACAAAAGTCAGGTGCACCAACCATCGGCGTCGCGCAAGCCATGGCCGTGCGCTACCAACACATCTGCGCGAGCGAACCGGAGCACGTGTGCACACTGCTTGACTCCTCGCCTGGCAACCTTGCGTGTTGACCGTCCATGCGCACAGCAAAAGCCAAGGCCAACGGCAAAGCCAAAGCCAGGTACCCAGTAAGGTGATTGTGTGATCATCCCAATACCATCCACACAGATGGTGATAGGATGGTTCCATGAAATCAAAAACCGCCGTTGTTTCCGCCCACCCAAAGCGCCCCGATATTGAAAAGACTGTCGAAAAGACCAGCGACAGGATCAGCGAGAAGATCACCATCAACATGGGTTTTGTAGACTTGGGGCAGGTTGACCTGCTGGTGTCCGAGGGCTTCTACGGCAACCGCACCGACTTCATCCGCACGGCCATCCGCAACCAGATCGGCACGCACGCAGAGGCCGTGAAGCAGGTGGTGGCGCGCAAGACGCTGGTGCTGGGCCTGCAGCACTTCAGCGCCGCTGACCTGCAAGCCGTCAAGGCGGCAGGGCAGACGCTTGCCATCCGCGTTCTGGGCCTGGCCACCATTGCCAATGACGTTACCCCCGCGCTGGCGCTGGCCACGATTGATTCGTTGGAAGTTCTGGGTGCATTGCACGCCAGCACCGCCGTGAAAGTGGCACTGGCCGGGCGCATTCGCTGATCCCGTTGTACCACCGCCGACCTCCCAAACCCTCAACGCCAAGCGAGAAATTTAAATGAACGCCACCTTCCAGAATTTGATGCGGGAAGCAAACCGCCTCACCCGCTCAGGTCAACTGGGCGAAGCCACCCAAGCCATACAGCGTGCACTTCAGGGTGCCAGCCAGGGTGGCAGCCAAGGCGCAGGAGTAAGGCCGGCGCGTGAAGCTTCCACTTCACCTGGCGCGGCTGCACCCGTCGCACCGATACCTTGCCAGTCTTCAATGATTCTGGACGGCTGCGTGTTCGAAGTTGAAGAGGCGGCTGCCTGTGCACCCGCAGCACGAAGCGCTCCTTCTACTCCCTTCGGTCCCTCCACTCCTTGCACCCCTGACGTTGTACCCAAAACCTCTGATGGCATAACCACCGGCAAATCGCAAGGCGAATTCACCGACGGCAGCCACACCCACGGCTCGCTCACACGCCGCTACAAGCTCTACAGGCCGCCCGGCAGTGCCGACAGTGTTGGCAATGTCGGCAAAGGCCTGCCCCTGGTGGTAATGCTGCACGGTTGCACGCAAGACCCCGATGACTTCGCGGCGGGCACCGGTATGAACGGGCACGCGCGCGAGCAGGGCTTTTGCGTGCTGTACCCGGCGCAGTCGGCGGACGCCAACCCGCAGCGCTGCTGGAACTGGTTCAAGCACAACCACCAGAGCCGGGGGCGGGGCGAGGCGGCGTTGCTGGCCAGCATGACGCTCGCCGTCATGAAGCAGCACGGCATCGACGCGAGCCGCGTCTACATTGCCGGCCTGTCGGCGGGCGGTGCCATGGCGGCCATCGTCGCGGCAGCCTACCCCGAGACCTATGCGGCGGTGGGTGTCCACTCGGGGTTGGCTGTGGGTGCGGCAGGCAACGTCACCGAAGCTCTGGCGGCGATGAAGAGCGGCGCGTCTGCAGTGAAGTTGGATACCCAGGCTCAGTCAAAAACCGCAGTGCCCACCATTGTCTTCCACGGCGACCAGGACCACACGGTTCATCCGCGCAATGGCGAGCAGGTGAGCGACCAGGTCATTGCCGCAGTGCAAGGCGCATCAGGCAAGCGCGTGGAGCAGGGCGTCTCAAGCGGAGGGCGGCGCTTCACCCGAACTGTCCACCAACAAAACAATGACATTGACCGCGACGTTGACCGCGACCTTGATCGTGATCTTGCTTGTGGCACCGACAAGGGCAATCACAACACCCGCTCTGCCACGGTAGCCGAGCACTGGCTGGTGCATGGCGGTGGCCACGCGTGGTCGGGGGGCGATGCCAAAGGCTCCTACACCGACTCCAAAGGGCCAGACGCCAGCCGAGAAATGCTGCGGTTCTTTTGTGAGCATCCGTTGCCACTCCAGCAGCGGGTTTAAGGGAAAAATCGGCCTCTATCCCTCGTCTACCATGCTTAAGAAGCTATTGTAATAAGAGCATATTGGCGCCTGACGCGGTGATGATGATGGTATCGCCATCCACCTCGGCGCTGTCAATGCGCGTTGGCACTGCGTGTTGGGCCACATTGAGAATCGGGTTGATGGCCTGCTCCACCAGGGCGCGCACCAGCGCAGGCGCAGCCTGGCCGCGCCAGCTCAAGGCGTCCACCGTCAGCCGCAATTGCGTATCGCGGGTCTGCAGGCGGCCTTCCAGATCAGCCGTTGAGGTTGACGCCAATCCAATGCCCGCGATTTTCAGCCGACCTGAAATGAAGACTTTGTCTGGCGCGCTGACGCGAACGGCAGGCTGATCGATCCACTTGCTGGAGCCCAGGTAGGCGGCGACATCGTCAACCTTGAGCCGCAGCGACAGGCGGGCATCGCCCACCGCCGTCACCCGTTTGGCGGCAGCGTCCACCACTACGCCCGACAGGCGCAGTTCGACACGCTCAAACACCGGCATGTTAGGCCGGCGTACCCGCACCCCCGTGGCCTGCACCTGGTCAAAGCGCGCGCCATCGCTGCTGGCACCCTGCACCGTGGCGGTGTAGCTCTCTGCCGGGCCGAGCAGTTGAGGGAGCGCCCGCAGCAACGCGGTCTCGGCTCGCCGGTCGGTGTTGCTGGCGCAGGACACCAGCAGCATCAGGGTGACGAGCAACAGCAGCCTGAAAGTTGAAAACGCTGAGGCCATGGCGGTCAATTGGCAGTGGAATTGTGCAGATTATGCGATCAGGCACTGCCAAGCCGTATTCAAACTATGAAAATCCATCACCGCGTTTTTTTCAGCATGTCATGCCTGTTGACAGCATTTTCCAGAGGTAATGTGGTCTGTAGCCCTTGTGTGTATTGCATAGGTAGCTATTATAATAATAGTTACTTATCCTGCAGTTCCAGTGGATCAGCTTTTATTCCTGCACAGCTTCTGATGATGAGAGTCTGACACGGCGCGTGACGTGCGGGGCTTTGCCGTCAAGTTCTACACCGACGAAGGCAACTGGGACCTGGTGGGCAACAACATGCCGGTGTTCTTCATACAGGATGCGATGAAGTTCCCCGACCTGGTTCACGCCGTCAAGCCCGACTGGGGCATCCCGCGCAGCTACCGCATGATGCAGGGCTTTGGCGTGCACACCTTCCACCAGGCCAACGAGTCCGGCCAAGACCGTGACCCGTTCAAGCCTCAAGCCTAAAACCACGGAGGCCACAGCCATGCTGCGGGCCGACCATCAGCTCGTCAGCAAGCTTTTCGAAGAATAAGAGAAATCAACTTCGACCGGCAAAAAGGCGCAAATCGTCTCGCGCATCTGCACCGAGTTGTCAGTGCACGCCCAAGTGGAAGAAGAAATTTTCTACCCGGCTGTCAAGGCAGCGTTGAACGACAAGGAGCTGGTTCCTGAGGCCACTGTGGAGCACGCAACCTTGAAAGACCTGATGGCGCAGGTCGAAGGCATCGAGCCCGATGGCGAAATGTTGGACGCCAAGGTCAAAGTGCTGAGTGAGTATGTGAAGCACCATGTCAAGGAAGAGCAAAACCAGATATTCCCCAAAGCTAAAGCCTGCAAATTGAACATGGTGGAACTGGGAGCAACCGGTTTCCCGCACACATTGAGGAATACCCGCACAGGGATCAAATGGCTTTGCTCTGTGCGCTAGCGCACAGACGCGGGCACAGCCGATCTATAAACTCCAAACGACCCGCCAGCATTTTTTTTGACTGGTTTTTACTGGTTTTTGAAGAGATCGGCCCCCTATGAGCCCTGAAATCGTGCAGTTGCCTGCTACACCAGCCCCTGCTTCGCGCGTGGCGCAGCAGATCAGGGATGCAGCGCTGCTGGCGCTGTACCGAACCTGGAAGTCGGCGCGTACCGGCCCGACATTGCCAACCCTTGAGTCATTGAATCTGGCGCACGGGAGTACTTTGGAGCGGGTGTTTGTGGCCGAGGTGGTTGATCTGGCCCCGTTCACGCTTCGCACCACCCATCTTGGATTTGCCTTGAGCACGCAGCTCGGACGCGGGCTCAATGACAGTGACGTTTTGTCTTCCGACAATGAAGACGTGCTGGGTGGCCTGGAGGCGACCTACCGGCGGTGCGTGCGGCTGCAGGAGCCCAGCTACGAGTCGATGCGCTTCAAGCTGGAAGATGGCAAGCCCACCAGCTTCGAGCGGCTGCTGCTGCCCTGTGTCAGCGCGGACGGTTCGCTGCACTATTTGGTGGGCATGGTGTCTTTAGAGAACTTGGCGCTATCATCGTGAATGCCAAAAATATCTGACAAAGAGCCGTCTTTCGACACGCCAAAACTGGCCGAAGCGGTAGAACAACTGTCGGCCGAAGTGATCGACCAGCTTCCATTTGGTGCTATCAAACTTGATAGCTCAGGTGCGGTCATGTTCATCAGCCAGCGTGAGCGTGAACTCTCCGGCCGGGGTGATCGGCCGTCCATCGGGCTGGCCTTCTTCACCGACATTGCGCCCTGCATGGACAACCCCCACTTCAAGGGGCGCATTGACGCCGCCCTTGCCGCAGGCACGCTGGACGCAGAATTCACGCACGTCGGTGATTTTGCCGACCGGGACCGCGAGCTGTCTGTTCGCGCGCAGTCCGCAGCCGATGGCGGTGTGTGGCTGTTTTTGAGGCGCTTGGCACCTTAAACTGGCAGTTGAGGGGCTAAATTGGCCTCTAGCCCTCGTCCATATTACATATGTAGCTATATAAATAATAGCTAAATGTGTCAGCCAGGAGTTTCATCTGTTTTGGCCGCGCCGCAGATATCTCGTTCGCACCAAGTCCAGCATAAATTTATTTCGATTGGAGTTCAGGATCCATCGTCGCCAGTGGTCCACTTGCCAGCACTTGCCAGCACTTGCGCAAGTGTTTGGGTGATGTGCGAGCGCAGTGCAGCCCACGCGTTGCCGCCATCGCAGACAAAGCGCTGGTTCACCTCAAGTTCGATTCCGATGTAACTCTCCGGCGGGTGGCACTTGCGCAGCAGCGACGTCAGCCCGTCGCCTTTGCCCTCGTAAGGGTAATTCCGGCGCAGTTTCAAGTCGGGTCGGCGGCGCTTCAACGCGGTCTGCCATTGCGTTGCAAACAAGCTTTCACCAGGGCGTTGCGGGTCATACAACCAGGCAACGTCGGCCTGCCGTACAACGCCACCCAGTATTGGCGTGAAGCTGTGGGACGCGACATGGATCGCGCGCTGGCCTGCCGCAATACGGCGAGCTACTTCTGATTCCACTTCATCGCGATAGGGCCGGTAATGGCGCGCTGCGATCTCGCGGCGCGTGGCAAGCGGCAAACTGCGGGTCAACTCCGAATGAAGTTGCCGGTGGCCGATGGAGCGGTTCAAGTCGATCAGCAAACGGGTTGTCGTCGCAGCAAACAGCGGTGCTTTGAGAGCCCCGGCCAACTCCCTTGCAAGCACCAAGGCACCGCAGTCCCAGCCGCGATGCGTCTGCAGCAACGCTTCATGCCCTGCAAACAGGGGCGCGTATTGCGCGGGCACCTGCCATCCGCCATGCTCGCAGGTGATGATCAG
>JANMVO010000173.1:0-1784 GCA_031392805.1 Rhodoferax sp.
TTGATGCGGCCATGGCCCTGCTGGCCAAGTACCCACAAACGCAGGTCATTGTGTGCGACGACGGCCTGCAACACCACGCCCTGCACCGCGATCTTGAGATTTGCGTGTTTGATGATCGGGGCTTGGGCAACGGGTTTATGCAGCCTGCGGGGCCCCTGCGTGAGCCTTGGCCGCGCAGTTCACTTTCTTGTGAGCCGTGGCCACGGCCGGCCAATCTGGTCTTGCATACCGGACAACATCCAGCCTTTAGCGACGGCTTCAAGGCAACGCGTTCACTGGCCACCCATGCATTGCGCGCCGACGGCAGCACGGTGCCTTTAGCCAGCCTGCTCGGCAAACCGCTGGCAGCAGTCGCAGCCATTGCACAACCCGAACAATTTTTCAGCATGCTGCGCCATGAGGGCCTTACGCTTGCGCACACCGAGTCACTCCCTGATCACTATACTTTTAATAGCTGGTTGCGATTATTTGACAAGGGCTACAGCTTGATTTGTACTGAAAAAGACGCAGTAAAGCTGTGGCGAACCCATCCAGAAGCGCTGGCCGTGCCCTTGGTGCTGACGCTACAGGCGGCATTCCTGGCGGTCGTTGACGAAGCTATTTCGTAGCGTTATCGCGTGCAGCGCAAGCGACGCGGCAATCGCAATGTCGACACCCCGTTCGCTTGCAATTTCTTACTCTACTGGCAGCCTGTCGGCCTTAACCCAAGTTTGTCAAATGGCACAACTACATGCCAAACTTAGCCGATAAAAAGGGGGGATCCAGGCGACGTCAAATGACGGCGCGATGGGTGCCACCGGGCTTGGCGGATAGACCAAGAATCTCGTCGATTCTTTGTTGATGTGGCTCAGGTCGGGTGGCTTTCCTGACGTGCACGGCACGCCCGTCGCGGCGAATGAGCGTGGTGTGGTGAGGGTGATGATGCGCTGCTGACTGGCCATCGTCTGGCGCAGCGCAGCGCATCCCAGCCCTCGGGCCAGCACGACGCTGGTGAATTCCTAGCCGTGAACTGGCTGCCCTGATCGGTGTTGACGATCTCGGGTTCTATCGCGTTGGCGGTCAAGCCGCCCGCTGGTCCATGCTGAGTGCTTTGACTGAAAAGGCTTGAAACGCGATGCTGGCTGCCAAATGAATGCGCTTCCCAATCGACGTCATTCTGGTTTGCATGCGTTGGTACGCGGCGTATCCATTGCGCTACCGCCATTTGGAGGCAATGATGGAAGAACGCGGTGTGTTTGTTGACCATTCTTCAATCAACCGCTGGGCGATCCGGTTTCTGCCCTTGCTTGAAAAAGTGTTCCGCAAGCACAAACTTGGGGGAGTAACTTCTGCTTCGCCGGTCTTTTTATCCACTCCAAAAAAAAACGGCCTGAAGGGCCGTTTTTCAATGAAGCATCAAAACTCAAGCTGCCACAGACTGCGCCAAATCCGTGTAATCCTTCACCTGGTCAAAGTTCAGGTACTGGTAAATCTTGTCGCATGAAGCTGTCAAAACACCCATGTCGGCCATGTACTCGGCCTTGGTGGGGATGCGGCCCAGCTTGGAACAGATCGCGGCCAGCTCGGCGGAGCCCAGGTAGACGTTGGAGTTTTTGCCAAGGCGATTGGGGAAGTTGCGCGTGGATGTGGAGAACACCGTGGCGCCCTCCTTCACCTGCGCCTGGTTGCCCATGCACAGGCTGCAGCCTGGCATTTCCATGCGCGCGCCGGCACTGCCCAAGACGCCGTAGTGGCCTTCTTCGGTGAGCTGCTTGGCGTCCATCTTGGTGGGCGGGGCCATCCAG
>JANMVO010000226.1:0-15498 GCA_031392805.1 Rhodoferax sp.
ATTCGCGCTTTATTGGCCAGACGCCGACACAGGCGGTCGTGACTTTCCAGGTTGCCAATCACCCAGCCACCGCCATGCAGAAAAACCAGGCAGGGCAGTGGCTCATTCTGTTGCGTCCCGATGCCGCGGTAAACCCGCAGATGAAGTTCACCATCCTGGGTGGGCACGGCGACATCGCGCACCAAGGCCACGTCCTCGGCAGGCGGCTGCAACAGGTCACGCCCGGCAGCATAGACGGCCCGTGCCTCATCAGGCGTCAGCGCTTCAAAAGGCTGAGCGCCAGCTTTGCGGCCAAGCTCGAGCAAGATTTCAACTTCGGGGTCCAGTGCTGGCATAACGCTTACTCCGTCTGGGTTCAGGGAATTGATGGGTTTGAAGTTGATGCAGCGGTTGGTGTGGACAAAAGAGGCGCTTTAAACAGCCCTCATTCGCCCTTCCAAACCGGCGCGCGGCGTTCAGCAAAAGCCGTTGCACCCTCGCGCGCATCCGCCGACTTCAGCAAATGCCCCGTGATGGATTCCTGGTGCGCAAACATGTCGGCAATCGGCCAGTCGCGCTGCTCAATGATGACCTGTTTGCTTGCGGCCACCGCCAGCGGTGCATTGGCCATGATGCGCCGGGCCAGCTTTTTGGCTTCTTCCAGCGCCTGACCAGGCTCCACCAGGGCGTTGATCAGCCCGAACTGGTGAAGGCGCTCGGCTGAGATCATGTCGCCGGTCAGTGCCGCCTCCATTGCGATGCGTTGCGGGATCAGGCGTGGCAGGCGCATCAGCCCGCCAGCGGCAGCAGCCAGCCCGCGCTTGACCTCGGGCAGGCCAAACTGTGCGTTGCGCGCCGCGACGACCAGGTCACACGCGAGCACAGACTCAAACCCGCCCGCCAGTGCGTAACCTTCAACGGCGGCGATCAGCGGCTTGCGAGGCGGTGTCATTGCGATGCCCAGAATGCCACGGCCCTTGACGCGGGTCACCTCGCCACGCAGAAAGGCTTTTAAGTCCATACCAGCGCAAAAATTGCCACCCGCGCCCGTCAATATGCCGATGTGCAGGTCGCTGCGGTGGTCCATCTCATCCAGCGCCTCGCACACGCCATACGACACGGCGCGGTTCACTGCATTGCGCGCTTCAGGCCGGTTGATGGTGACGACCACCATGCCGTCGATGTGTTCTACCAATACTTCGTTGTGCATTGAGTTTCTGATATTGAGATGGTTTGGCGTTCAGCCATTGGATGGATCAAGCTGGCGCAGGCGCTCCATGGTATCGAGGTATTCCGTTTGCAGTTGCACCATCACGTCGCGCACCGAAGTCTCCTCGGTCAGCATGCCCACCACTTGCCCCGCTGGAAAGGAATAGAGATCCTTTCGTTTGGCCCGTACCACGCGGGCGTGGGCTTCGTTGTACAGGATGCCCTGCAGCGGCGTAGGCAAGTACTTTGGCGCGCCGGGTTGCTCCCAGGCTTCCGACAGCGCGCTCTTGATCATGCGCACCGGCTTGCCGGTCCGTGCGCGGCGGCGTACCGCGTCTTCGGTGCGGGCTGCAAACAGCACTTCCTTCTCGAAAGGGTCAAGCTCGCTCTCGCGCGTGCCCAGCCAAAGCGTGCCGCACCATACGCCCTGCGCGCCCAGCGCCAGCGCAGCCACAATTTGGCTGCCTCTGGCAATGCCGCCTGCCGCCAGCACGGCTACCTTGTCACCGCACGCGGCTACCACCTGCGGCACCAGCACCATGGTGGCGATCTCACCCGTGTGGCCACCGGCCTCGGTGCCCTGCGCCACGATCACATCCACACCCGCTGCCACGTGGCGCGCCGCATGCTCACCTTTGCCACACATCGCGCCCACCATCACCTTGGCCGCGCGCAATTGGGCCATCACATCCGGCGGCGGCGAGCCCAATGCGCTCACCACCAACTTCACCTGGGGGTGCGCCAGCGCAATGTGCAGCAGGCGGCGTGCGCCGTCGGGCGTCATGTTGCCGCGCCCGTTGACGATGTCGCGGTGCACCCGCTCGCGCTCATCAGGCGGAAGCGGCGGCACGCCAGCGTCGTCAAGAATTTTGTCCATGAAGGCGCGGTGACCTTCAGGAATCAGGTTTTCCAGATCCTCGGTCGTGCGCTCGGCTTCCTTGTCGTATTGGGTGGGGATGATGACGTCCACGCCATAGGGGCGACCGGCCACGTGCTGGTCAATCCAGAGCAACTCGGTTTCAAGTTGCTCCGGTGAAAATGTGGCGGCACCCAGCACGCCAAAGCCACCCGCCTTGGTGACTTCCACCACCACGTCACGGCAATGCGAAAACGCGAATATGGGCAGCTCGCAGCCGAGTTTTTCACACAGTGCAGTTCGCATGGTTCCGTCCAACACTATTATAATAGTAGCTAACTATGTATATCCCAAAAGGGCTAGAGGCATATTTCATTGCTAATTTGTCTAAATTTGGCAGTTTCTGGCTGATTTGGCGTAAAAATTCGACTGAGGGGCCGCTTTTACCCAAAACCGTCAGAGTGCAATCCCCAGCTTCTTCACCACGACCGACCATCTGGCCACTTCACTCGCCACAAAAGCCTGTGCCTGTGCCGGGCTGGATTTAGTGACGGGTTGAATGCCAAGATGGGCCAAGCGCTCCTGAATGGCCGGGCGATCCATCACCCGGCCCACCGCTTTGGCGATCGGTTCGATCACTTCACGCGGCGTGCCCAGCGGTGCTGCCAGCAGGTTGGAGGTGCCCGCCAGCAGGTCGTAACCCGCCTCACGCGCCGTTGGAATATCGGGCGCAATTTTTTCGCGTGCTTCAGCCATGGTGGTGATGATGCGCAGCTTGCCAGCCTTGTGGTACTGCAGCAGCGCACCCGATGTTTCGACGATGAAATGTACATTGCCCGCAATGGTGTCGGTGATGGCCCCCGCACTGCCGGCGTAGGCAATATCGGCGACATCAATGCCTGCCCGATCCTTGAACAGCTCTGCCGCCAAATGCACCGTGGTTCCCAGCCCGGCGTGGCCGTAAGACAATTTGTTCGGGCGTGCCTTGGCATAGGCCACCAGACCTTTGAGATCGGTCACTGGCAGGCTTGGGTTCACCGCGATCACGAAGGGGGCGTTGGACAAAAGCGCAATCCATTGAAAATCTTCCACCGGGTTGTAGGGTGGCTTGGCGCGCGAGATCGGTGCCGACACTGCAGTGGAACCGGTCGCCAGCATCAGTTGGCTGCCGTCCTTGGGGGCGCGCAAAAAACCAACCGCTACAGTCAGGCCACCCGCACCGGGCTTGTTCTCGATCAGCACCGGGCGCGATAACTCTTCGCGCAAGGCATCCGCCAGAATGCGCGCGAACAGGTCGCCCGAGCCGCCCGGCGGGAAACCGACCACGATCTTGATTGGGCTGTCGGCCGGCTGCGCAGCGACTTGACCCCATGCAACGCCGGAGAGTGCGGCGACACTCGCCTGAAGCGCTTTTCTGCGGTTCAGAGCGAACATAGTTTCGTGCTGTGCCATGGCTTGACTACCTCAGCTCATTGGATGGAATTGCCGGGATGGCACTGCGGCAAAGGCCAGCACCTTGCGGCCAGCTACTAAGCTGCCAGTTCAAACCAGAAATCAAGCACATCACCGGTGCGTTTTTCGGCAAACCGGGTGATCACCGGTGTGTCAATGGCCAGCTTGGCGGCGGCCTCTGCACCATTGCTCAGGTCAATGCCCTTGAAATAGCCGCCGATGGCGGTGTCGGCCCCTTTGAGCAGAACATAGCCAAAAGCATACGGTGGATCGGGCAGGTTGTTGAAGGCTTCGTAAACAATGGTGAAGCATTCGATCTTGCCCTCAGGGCCCACTTCAACCCACTCTTTGGTCGGCTCCAGCGTCTCATCCGAAAAAGCCCTGGGTGGCACCAGCACGCGGCCGGATTTGGGGTCGCGGCGGCCATAGATTTTCTGATGGTCGCGAAGCTGCGCAAAAAACCAGCTTGCGGTTTCGCCCAGTGCATGTTTGTAGGTAATGTTCCAGTTTTCGGTGCGCGTCATGAGTTCCATGTTGATTTCCTTTTTTTCGTCAATTCAGTCAATTCAATTAGGCTTCGACGACCATTGCGCCGAAGAACTGGTGGTCGCCGCCGTTGCCACTGGCGATGCCGCGTTTGGCACCCTGGACCTGATGGCCCCCTGCGCGGCCCCAGACCTGAAGCGCGACCTCCGCCACCCGCACCATTGCAGTCACCGCAATGGCGTTCGAGCACAAGGTGCCACCGGACGGGTTCACCGGGCTGGGGCCACCAATCTTGAAGTAGCCTTCGCGCAACATGCGTGGCGATTGGCCCAGCTTTGCCAGGCCAGCCGCCTCGATAGCATGAAACTCGGTGTTGCTGAAAGGTGCATACATCTCGGCCACGTCAATCTGTTTCACCGGATCCGTGACGCCGGCCATTTTGTAGGCCCGCGTGCAGGCTTCGCCCAGCGCTTGCGCGTCGGCATGGTCAGCGGTAAAACCATTGCCCATGCGGTCGCCGATGAAGTAACTCTCGGAACTATGCGCGACACCGGTAATCCACACCGCGTCCAATTTGTTTTTGGTGATGTAGTCCTCGGACGCCAGCACCATGGCGCAGCCGCCGCTGGACTGCGGGCAGCAGTCGTAGAGCTTGATCGGCCAGGAAATCATGCGCGAATTCATCACTTCGTCGATGGTCGTCAGCTCGCGCAAATGGGCGTGGCGGTTCAGCGACGCATGCGCGCGGTTCTTCACGACGATGGCCGCCATGTCTTCCTGCGTCATGCCGTACTTGTGCATGTAGCGCATACCTGACATGGCCAGCATGGTGATGGTGCCCAAGGGCAGGGCGCGCTCGTACATGGGGTCCCAGATTTTGTTCAGGATGGTCTGCGAATCGCCACATTCACCCACCTTGTCGGCACCCGCCACCAGCACGAGTTCACAAGCACCTGCGGCAATGTGGGAATGCGCTGCGGCCAATGCGGAGAGGCCGGTCGAGCCACCCGTGTTGATGCGCATGAAGCGCTTGTTGCGCGCACCCACCGCGTCCACACCCTGGCGCTCGGCATTGCCGATGCCCAATAGCGCATCGGGCGCCAGCGAATAGACCACGGCCTCGATGTCGTCAAGCCCGCGCTTGGCATCGCCCAGCGCGAGCGTGACGGCTTCGCGCACCAGCTCGGGGTAATTGGCATCGCGCCTGCGTGCCTTGAATTCGGATTGACCGATGCCGATGATTCCAACGCGAGGCACCTTCATGTCGCTGTCTCCCTGGGTTCGTGGCCGAAGACGACCACCGTGTTGTATTGCATGGCAAATCCGCTGGCCCCGTGGGCCACTGTTTTGCGTACTTCTGTTTGCTGGTGCGCACCGGCGCAGCCGCGCGCCTGGTTGGCAGCCTCTGAAATTCGCATGAGTCCGGTACAGAACACCGGGTTGAACGAGAGCGCGCCGCCTGACAGGTTGACCGGCGTCTTGCCGCCGTGGGTAAAGTCGCCCCGGCTTGCCGACTCAACCCATTTGTCACGGCTGCAAAGCCCCAAGCCTTCCAGCGCGACCAACTCCTGATAGGGTGATGCATCAGCCACTTCGGCGACATCGAACGACGGCGCGGCGACATTGGTGCCTGCCTCTTCATAGGCTTGGATGGCGGCAGCGCGCAGAGAGGGCAGGGTGGCCAAGTCGCGGTCACCCAGAAACGCAGTCTCGGTCGCCCAGCCCATGCCGTGCACCCAGGCCGCCTTGCAATCGCCGCGTTCGGCAATCCAGTCTTCGCTGGCCAGCACCATGGCAACTGCGCCAAAGCCAGGGGCGGTCACCATACCTTCTGAAATCGGCCAGCGCAACATCTTGCCGCCAGCGATCATGACCGCTTCACGCGGCGCAGGTGAGTAGTGCGGGTAGGCCATGGCACCGTGGCGGCGGTTTTTCTCGGTCACGGACACGGCGGCAGCGCGCAAGCCCGGCACTTTCGCTTCGAGCGCATTGGCCTGCAAGGCATGCGACGACAAATCGTCCAGCGGCAGGGCACGGTGAAAATAGGGGTCATTGCAAAGGCGCTGCGCTTCGCTGATGGAATTGACTTCAAGCGGGCTCCAGGACACGACGAGCTGTGTCCGGTACATGCCCGAACGCACCCGCAGCGATGCCAGCACAAAGGCGTGCTCCGAGCTGGAGGGCGTGGAGAGAATGTCGCGCCCGACACCGCCGACCGACCCCGAAGCCATCATGATGGAAATGGCGCGGCCATCAAACTGGTCATTGCTGGCCACCACGATGCCATCAATGTCTTCAATGCCGATGCCCGCATCACGCAAAGCAGCATGCGTCACCGCGTGCAGCGCCTCTTCCAGCGTGGTGTTTCCGGGGGATCGGGGCGCAAAAACTGCGCTCCCAATCACCCCGACTTGAGGTCGTTTTTCCATAAGTCACTTTCTTGTGGGTCGTTTGCTCTGATTTTCGAGAAATCGAAAATGAATTTCATTTTTCGAAAAGTATATCACGCGAAGTACAGTGGGGCAGGTTTTTATTCGCATCGTTATCCGATCAGCGTTTTGGCCAGAGCGGCGCCATCACGGCGAGGCTTGGGGGGTACACGGGGACTGGTGTGCCGTTGCGCCACTGCAGGATGACGGTTTCAGCGCCCACCCGTCGGCCTTTTTCGTCAAACTTCAAACGCCCGCCCGGATAGTATTTGGCAGCACCTTCGGTGGTGTCCATCTTGCGCATGGCCTCGGCTACTTTGCGCCGGTCAGCCGAGCCCGCCGCCTCCATCGCCTCTTTGAAGATCCACATGTCGCCATAAGTAGACATACTGTCTTGCGTCATCCACGGCTCGTTCATGCGTTTGCTGAAAGCACTGGTCAGTGCCTCATGGCCTTTGCCGCCCCAGTTGGCAATCACCACCATCACGCCTTCCAGCGATTCCTTGCTCATGACTTTCAACAGCTCAGGCGCCCCCATGTGGCCGCCGTTGGTCACGACTGGAATGAGGCCGTTGCCAATTCGCATTTCACTCATTTTGTCCAGCAGCAGTTTGGTGTCTGGAACATTGGTAGACAGCAAAAAGGCGACATCAGGCCGGGTATTGCGCAGTTTCTGGATGCTCGACGTCGAATCCGACATCGGTGGCGTAAAAACTTCGTCAATGACCAGCTTGAGTTTTTCCCTGTCAAAGCCGCCTTCTCGCATGGCCTTGGTAAAGCTCACGGGTGACGCCGTGTTGTCCATCACGATACCGACGGTCTGCGGTGCCTTGCCATTGGCTTGGGTGGCAAGCTTCACCAAAATCGGCAGGGCGGCCGCAGCTTGCGCGTTGGCGCTGGGCGACGTCTGGAAGACGTATTTGAAGCCACGCTCGTTGATCTGATCAGAATAAGACAGCGTCAGAAACGGCAATTCAGCGCGTTCCGTCATTTCAGTGATCGCCAGGGTGAACGAACTGAGGAAAGCGCCGCTTGCACCCGACAGGTCCGGCTCGGCAACCAGCAGGCGCTGGGCCGCGTTTTTGGCTTTTTCAACACTGTCACCTGCATCGGCGGTAACCAGCTTGATCTTTGCACCCCCCAGGGACTTGATACCACCCGCTGCGTTGATGTCCTCGACCGCCATTTGCGCACCCTTGACGTGCAGTTCGCCATTGCGCGCCCAAGGGCCAGATAGGGGGACGACTACAGCAAGCTTGACCTCCTTGGGCACCGCCTGCGCCCAGCTCACACTTGCTGGCAGCGCGCACGCCGCCAACGCTGCCATTGAAATACCGAGCATTTTCCGGCGTGCCGTTTGGGGGGTGCTTATGCGTATTTTCATGTTGTCTCCGATTCAAAATAGTTTGACGATGAACGCTGCGTCCACAGCCGAGTTTAAGACCAGTTACGGCCGCATTGCAAAACCAACACATTCGATTTCTCAATCAAAACGAGAGTAGGTGCACCGAAACAGGCAGTGCTGTGGCAGCCTGTCAGACTTAGGAAACGTCGGCTGCAAGCATGCCGGACTTGACAGGTGCAACGACCCATCGGACTGATTTAGAAATGGACTCACATGCCAAGATAGGCCTCCTTAATTCGGGGGTTACTGATGAGAATATCCTGTGTGCCTTCCAGCGCAATGCGGCCGGATTCGAGCACATAGCCATAGCTGCAGGAGTGAAGCGCCTCGGCCACCCGCTGCTCCACCAGCAGCACCGTCATGCCACTCTCGCGGTGAACCTGCTCGATGCGCTCAAAGATGGCATCCGCCACTGCCGGTGCCAAACCCATGGAGGGCTCGTCTAGCATCAGCAGCTTGGGCTTGGAGGCGAGACCGCGTGCAATGGCCACCATTTGCTGCTCGCCGCCCGAAAGGGTTCCCGCCAGTTGCGTGGGCCGCTCGGCAAGGCGCGGAAACAGGGTGTAGATTTGTTCCAGTGTTACCTTGAAGGCCTGGCGTGCATTGAGCGTCTGGGCACCCATCTCCAAATTTTCGAGAACGGTCATGCTGCGAAACACCTGGCGACCTTCGGGCACATGGGAGATGCCCAACTGGGCTCTCTGCGCAGGCGCAATTCTGGACAGATCGTGTCCGTCAAACGCCAGTTGACCCGACACAATCGGGACCGTCCCGGAGATGGCCTTGAACAAGGTTGATTTGCCGGCCCCGTTGGCACCCACAATTGCCACGAAAGCGCCCGCCCGGACTTCAAGAGTGATATCTACCAGAGCGCGGATATCGCCATAAGACACACTGAGTTGGCTAATGCGCAGCATGAGCGACCCACTTTTTGCCCAGATAGGCCTCAATCACCGCTGGATCACTGGTGACGGTTGCTGGCTCCCCAATTTGCAGGACTTTGCCATGGTCCAGAACCAGGAGCCGGTCAGCCAATCGCACCATGGCGTGCATGGTGTGTTCAATGATCACGATGGTGGTTCCAGCGTCCCGAATGCCCATCAGCACTTGCACAACCTGCTCGATCTCGCCACCGCCCAGACCTGCCAATACTTCGTCCAGTAACAGCAGTTGCGGCTTCGATGCGAGGGCGCGGGCCACCTCCACCAAACGCAGATGAACCGCTGGCAAGCTGCCGGCCATGGCATGGGCGAGCGGGTCGAGCTTGACCTGCTTGAGTGCGTCAAACGCACGCTCATAGGCAAGTGCGTCATTGGGTACCGATGAGAACGCACCAATGACCACGTTTTCCAGAACACTCAAGCGGGCGAAGGGCCGCGCCACCTGAAATGTTCTGCCGATGCCAGCGCGGCAGATCTCAAAAGGCTTGAGGCCACGCAGCTCTGTGCCGTTAAACGCAACATTGCCGCTGGACGGCTCGATAAAGCCATTGAGCAAATTGAACAAGGTCGTTTTGCCAGCACCATTGGGGCCGATGATTCCGAGAATCTCACCCCGATGAACCTCAAAACTGACGTCTTGAACGGCCTGCAGGCCACCGAAGCTTTTCGACATGCCATGCACTTGCAAAATGACATCGCCGGAGCGCTTCCGCGCCGGTTTTACCCCTGCCTTCGATGCCGCTCGGCTTGGCGTGAGAGGGGCTACGGTGGCTGGCATGGAATCTGCTGTACCGCGCCGTGCCTTTAACGTGGCCTTCCATCCCTTCCACCGTTTAGTCACCCACGGGAGAATACCTTCAGGTGTCAGCAACACAATCAGGATGATGGCGGCACCGTAAATCACGCCCTGTATGCCCGGAAGCCTGGCGCCCAGGATTGCATTGAGCAGTTCGCCCAGGGGCAACAGAATCAGCGCGCCCATTACCGGCCCGGCCACCAGCCCAACGCCGCCGAACATGGTAAAAATGAGCGCCTGCGCCGACACCAGCATGCCGAAAACTGAGTGGGGTGTGACGATCACCAGCACCACCGCGTACAGCCCGCCTGCTACACCGGCAATGGCACCTGAGAGCACCAGCGCCCGCAATTTCCATTGGAAGGGGTTGATGCCAGCGGCTTCCGCTGCCAGCTCGTTTTGCTTGATCGCCAACAGGGAAAGCCCAAAGCGCGAACGCGCAATCCATAAATTGACCAGCAAAGCGCCAACCAGCAGCACAATGGCAATCAGCACGTAGACCCTTTGATCTGCAAATTGCATATAAAGCGCCGCGCCCTCGCGTTTCAAAGGCAGCGCCACCTCTTGCAGCCCGAGCCATTCAAACACATACAGCAGGGCCAGCGGGTACGCCAGCATGGCCAGGCTGAAATAGACGCCGCGCAGACGGAAGGTCGGAATGCCCACAAGCGCACCCGCCAGTCCACCCACGCCAGCGGAGATGACGATGCCAATCCACGGAGACAGTCCGAACTTGGAAAATGCAACGGCAACAGCGTAGGCACCCAGTCCAAAAAATGCCGCATGGCCGAAAGACAACAATCCCGAGTAGCCGCTGAAGACATTCCATGACACCCCCACCGTGGCCCAAATCGGCACCAGTGTCATGATCAACAGGATGTAGGGGTTGCCGATCATTGCCGCCGTGCCCAGGTAGAGCGCAGCCAGGCCCAGCGTCAACCACAGCGGGCGGCTTGATCCTTTGCGGATCGGACTTGTGCTTGAAATTGAGCTTGTAATTGAGCTTGTTTCAGGCACGGTCAATGCTCTTTCCAAACAGCCCCTGCGGACGCAACAACATCACCAACAGGAACACTACAAAGATGGCCGAGTTTTGCAGTTGCACCGGCAACACCAGGGTTGACATTTGCTGCACCAGACCAATGATCAGCCCACCCCAGAAAGCGCCCTTGATGCTGCCCATGCCGCCCAGCACCACACCGGCATACATGATCACGACAAACTCCACACCCACATAGGGCTGAAACGGGTAATACGATGCGATCAGGCCTCCCGCAATACCGGTGACTGCGGCACCCAAGGCAAAGGCAAAGCGATGGGCCCGCGTCACGTCAATGCCCATGTACGTGGCAGCTTCGGCGTTGTCGGCAGCCGCGCGGAGAATCTTGCCGGAGCGGGTCCGCGTGATGAACAATGCAACCACCGCAACCACCACGGCGGTGACGACGAAGGCCAGCGTTCTCGCCTTGTTCAGAAATAGCAGGCCATCTTCACCCACCAATGGCCCAAGCGTCCAGGCCGATGAAGACAGGGCGGTTCGAATGGTGTGGGGGGAAGAGCCAAAAAGAACCAAACCGCCATTGGCCAACACCAGGGACAGACCCAGCGTCAGGGTCAACTGCGGATAGTGGCCATCACCCTCGGTACCCGTGACGCGCGATCCCGTCACCCGTGCCAGCAGCGCCGGATGCAACAACGATGCAAACAGATACAGCGCGGCACCCGCAGCCAAGGCACTCGCAATCAGCCCGCCCCAATCCCCCAGCACCCGGCCAAAACCGAATGTTTCGAAAAACATGAGGGAGGCGTACATGCCTAACATCATGAATTCGCCTTGGGCGAAGTTAATCACCCGCATGACGCTGAAGATCAGCCCGAGGCCAACGCAGAGCAGCCCATAAATGCCACCGACCAGCAGACTGGTGAGCAGCGCCTGCAAAACGCTCTCCAGCAAGACCATTTCACTGCTCACGCCCAGTTCCAATGCACCGGCTGAACACCTGCGACGGGCGAGCGAAATGTTGCCAGCGAATCACCGGCCAGACAGCCCAGATAGGCGGTACGCAGGTCAACGCCTCCAAATGCCAAACAGGTCACATTGCGAAGCCGGTGCCCCCGTGCCGCTGACAGCAGGGGCCGGTCAAGCGTGCCGGCGACGAACGCCGCTTCGAGTTGTTTGGTTGTGACAGGGTCGGCATCGTCCAAGACGGCCAACGGCTTTCCGTCAGGTGCAATGCGATAGACGCGATTGCTGCCCACACACACCACCCAGGCGCCCCCTTCCACATCCAGCGTCAGCCCGTCGGGGAAATCACCTTCGCCAAACTGGGCCACGGTTTCTTTCCCCGTCAATTCACCCGATCGGCCAATGCGAAATCTGGAAAGGCGGCGGCCAAAAGTTTCGTTGACATACATGAATTGGCCATCAAGGCTGACGCGGCATTCATTGGTGTAGTGCAGGCCCTCGGCGACGATCCGGGTGCCCGATGCGTCACGCAGCACAATGTAGCCAGTCGCGCAATGGAGCGGGTATTTATCGCCGCCCTCGGTTGCACTGATACAGGCCCACACGCGACCATGGGCGTCGTTGACGACAAAATTGACATGATGGACATGACGTCCTTCGACCTCGGTCAACCAGGCAGACTTTGTGCCATCCGGTGCTATGCGCCAGACACCGCCATCCTCACCAAGATTTGCAACCAGAAAACCACCATCACGCTCCATCGCGATGCCATTGGGTAACAGGATTGAACAGCCGGTGAGGGTCGAACTTCCGGTGATCATCGAACTGCCGGTGAGGCCGGAAATCCCTGTGAGGTGGTGGCTGCCATCCGGGTGAATCTTCAACACGCCACCGCGCCGGTCTGATACGAAGACGTTGCCCGATGCATGGGTGAGAACGCATTCAGGGCGCTGAAGGCCCGAAAAAATTGATCCAAGTCCCTCACCCAGCCTGGGTGGTGCGCCATAGCTCAGCGAATCGGCCAATCGATCCCAAGCCTCCTTTTTGACAAGTTGTGGCGCGTTCATTCGAGGGAAAGCTTAAGCTTGTTGACGACTTCACGCCAGCGTGCAACATCCCGCTTCATCAGTTCACCGGTTTTTGGACTGTCAAGGTAAGCTGGCTCCAGCCCGCGCTCGCGCAATTTGGTTTGCAGATCGGGGTCGGTCATCACGCGTGCCAGATCGTCGCTGAGTTTTTTGACAATGGCGGGCGGCGTTTTGGCCGGGGCCAGAAAGCCGTACCAAATGTCGACATCAAAACCTGGCAGGCCGCTTTCCGATACCGTGGGCACATCGGGAAGCTGGGGAAAACGGGTGGCCGTCGTGACGGCAAGGGGCCGCAGCCGCCCCTGCTTGACCAGTCCATCAAACGCCGACATCGCACCAAATGAAACCTGAACCTCATCCGCCACCAGTGCTGTGACCGAGGGTGCTGAGCCCTTGTACGGCACGTGGGTCATCTCTATCCCGGCGCGTGTTGCGAACACTTCACCGGCGAGGTGCGGCGCAGTTCCGGTTCCTGCTGATCCGTAGTTAATCTTGCCCCGGTTGGCTTTGGCATAGGCCACAAACTCTGCAAAGTTTTTAACCGGCATTTTGTCGTTGACCACCACCACCAGGGGCGACGTTGCATACCTGCCGATGGGCGCGAAATCACGCAGCAAATCCCAGGGAAGGTTGCGGTAGACCGATGTGTTGATGGTGTATGAATTCACCAGGAGCAAAATCGTATAGCCATCCGGTGCGGCCTTGGCGACCGCATCCGCACCAATGTTGCCCGCTGCGCCAGGCCGGTTGTCAACCACCACGGGCTGGCCCCAAAGCTCGGCCAATTTTTGGCCCACCAGACGCGCAGAAATATCTGACCCGCCTGGCGCAAAGCCCACCACCAGGCGCACCGGGCGATCAGGAAATGCATGCGCTACAGTGACCACAACCAGGGACACTGCGAGGATGAGCACTGTTTTTATTCGATTAATTATAAAGAATCCATTTGTTGAAGGTACGCTCACGCTGATCATAATATTTCCAAATTTCGAATATAAATTCACATTTTAGAAAGAGGTTACCAGTACCAGGAAATAAGTCAAGTGCACCGCTCCGCCAAATTTTTAAGGAAGCGCGGATTTAATCAAACGCCAAAAGGCTGTACCGCAGTATTGCCATAGATTCTTGCAAACTCGTAAACGCACGCAATTAGATACATTATTAATAGCATACTATGTATATTGGACGCGGGCTATACCTCTATAAGTATCCCAATTACCCCTCAAACTGCGGATGCAGCTGTTTAATGCGGCTCATTGCCATGCCAGCCGCTGCGGTGCGGGTTTCGACACCCAGCTTCACATACACCCGCTCCAGATGCTTCTTGGCAGTGGCCGGGCTGGAGCCCAAAATCTCACCAATGTCGCGGTTGGTTTTGCCTTTGACCACCCAGTAGAGCACCTCGGCCTCGCGGGCTGTGAGCTTGAAGAACAGGCTCATGGCTTCGATGGCGGCGGCGTCAGACACTTCGCGCATGATGATCAGCCAGTCGGCTCCCTCACCGTGCTGGCCTTCGCCATCGCCGGTCTGCTGATGCAGCCGGAAACTCAGGCGTTTGGGACCTTGTTCCACGCTCAGGCGCGGTGGTTCAATTTGTTTTTCAGCCTCTGCCAGATGGTGGCGCAGCCAGTCCACCACTGGTTGTGGCGCATGATTGTGCTGATGCGGCTCGGTGGCACCAAAATACTCGCGCAAGAGGTCGCGCGCCAGCGGGGTTTGCCACATCAAGCGGCCATCACTGGCACGCACGGTGATGCTCGCATAACCAAAGGCATCCAGCGCGCTTCGGGCCTGACCAGCCTGATGCACTTCCTGACGAGCCCGGCGCGCGCCTTGCAGATGAACGTTCATGCGGGCCAGCACTTCTTTGGGCTTGATCGGCTTGGTAACGTAGTCAACGCCACCCGCTTCCAGCGCCGCCACCAGGTATTCGGTCTCGGTCAGTCCCGTCATGAAGATGATGGGGATGTGCGCGGTTTGCGGTGAGGCCTTGAGGCGCTTGGCCACTTCAAAGCCGTCCATGCCGGGCATCATGGCGTCCAGCAGCACAATGTCAGGGATCACTTGCGAGGCGCGCTGCAAAGCGGCCTCGCCATGGGTGGCCACCAGCACGGTGTAGCCGGATTCATCCAGCGCGTCATGCAGCACCGACAGGTTGTCGGGCACATCGTCCACGATGAGGACAACGTCGCTATTGGCACGGTCCAGCGTGCCATCCAGCTTCGCACGGTCCAGCCTGGCACCCGCAGAACTGCGCGATGCATCAGTTTTCATGGGCTACCTGGTTTAAACGCAGGCCGATGGCCTCAAACTGAAACTGTCGGGCCATAGCGCGCATCTCCAGCACAAAAGCTGCGCTTTCCGGTTGCGCAGATTCAATCTCGTCAAGCTTGTTCATGATGCCGCGGTAGTATCCCAGGCTCACCACCTCGCGCAGCGCATCCAGGTGCCGTGGCTCGGGATAAACCTGTATGGCGGGCGGGGGAGGGACGGCCAGCGACGGGACTTGGGAGACGGTCTCAAGCCAGGCCAGAGACAGACGGCGCTCCAGCCAGTCCAGCATCTCGGAATGGCGCACCGGCTTCAGGATGAAGTCTTCACCCGGAACGGCCACGTCATTGTCCAGCCCCTTGTCAAATGCGTTGGCCGAAACGATGGCAATATGCGCCCTGGTTTGCAAGCCACCCTGTGCGCTGCCATGTGATTTTCGAGCCTCAAGCGCACGCAGGCGGCGAATCGTCTCCCAGCCATCTATGCCGGGCATGGCGAGGTCCATGAAGATGACATCTGGCTGGTAGCCCGCAGCAATCAGGTCCAGGCAGTCATGGCCACTGGCGGCAATGCGCATCTCAAAGCCCAGTGGCTGCAGCAGGTTGACGAGCAGTTCGCGG
>JANMVO010000401.1:0-3741 GCA_031392805.1 Rhodoferax sp.
GATTTAAGGCATCGGCTTGAAGTCATCCGGTTGCTTGCCACGCTGTACCAAGTCCAGTTGGCGACCTGCGTCCTGTCTCGCGTCCTTGGGAAAATCACGTAAGCATTTCAGTGAGTTGCCAAGGAAGCGAACTGGTTTCATTACGGGAGTATATCGGTTTGAATATACGCCGACAACCCGTTAGCGCTGCAGATAACTTACCGCCGATTTTGCCTATTGGCTTGGACCCGGCCGGTCAGTTGAGCCGACTGCGCTCTCCTACGAATGCCGAACCATTTGAGGAATAAGCGTGCTTGCTGAAGCCAAGTAATGTATATACGGCGCTTACTTAACGTTATTAGTGCACAGATGCAAACACTCACCCAGTCACAGTTTCAGGCAGCCTTTGCGCATGGCGCGGTTCAGTCAGTGGAAATCGAGCCGCAAGGCGCCCAATTTGCTGTGAAATTCATCACGCTCAAGGGTGACGCCATGCTGGTTCAGGCGCGCAAAAACGAGCCTCGACTTTTTGGCACGGTAGACGGTGCGCTGAAGATGCTGCACAAATTGGGCGTGCGCCGCATTGTCCTGGACCGGCTGGAGAATTGGCATCCCGAAGTTGCCGGGCCAGCGCGTCGCACCCGGCCCGATCGGGCGGCTGCGTTAACCCGAGCCGCTGAATACGAGCGCTGGGTGCGCGCCAAGGTACAGACCAGCCGCGACGATCCGCGCCCTGCCGTCGCCGATGACGAATGGCAACGCATTAGAGCCGCCAAGCTGGCGGAGCGCAAGGCAGTGCAGGAGGCATGAGTTGCGCCGTCTGGCGCATCCTTCGCCGGCCTGAATACCGTGAAGATATTGATGCGATTGAGGCCTGGATCGCCCGGGATAACGTGAGTGCAGCAGTCGCCATGTGGCTGTTGATGGATGATCAGGTGGAACAGCTTGCCGATCCCGATTTTCCGCGCCGGGCAAGCACCCGTGTGGCGGGAGCGCATGAGCTGGTGGCGCACGAGAACTACATCGTGTACTTCGACCAGGACGAATGCAATTGCAGCATCACCGTCCGGGCTGCTGTGCATGTGGCCAGACAGTTTCCGTAGCCCTTGGTGATTCGCAACACCAGAGATTTTGCCTACGCGGGCCTAGAGGTCATTGATCCGTGGCAGACGGTGGCGGGATGAAAGGGCGGCTCAAGAGCTAAATTGCAAGGCGAATTTTTTTGCTCACAGGTAACCAAATTTAGTGGAATGGGACGCTAAGAATTCGGGTGCCGGGCGAAAACGTTCTGGGAGTTGAATTGATTGACCATCGAATCTCTGTAGCGATTCGGCAAGAAAAGCATCCCCCGTGAGGTCCGCGAGAGACTTTGAAACACGAATTTTGAAGTCGGGCATTACGGTAATCAGCCCTTGGTCGTAAGCGCGGTCATGCAATGCAGATAAGCACAAGCCATTTTGCGGGTTTAAGCGGTTTTTTGTGTCCTCAGCCCACGGAATAATGTGGCTGGCAATTACCAGCTTTTCGTGATGCAGCCCAGTGATGCAGCAAGTTGCGTTGTAGCCCGCAAGTACTGTTTTGCGAAACCGGGCTTGATTGACGCGCACGTTTACGCTGGCTAATCGGGTTTTGCCTTCGGGGATTAACTCCAATGCATCCGCAATATCGGCATTGGGCGCGAGACCGTGACTTGTTGCCAGCTTTTCATATTCAGCTACCGCCTCAAGTGCCACCGTATCCCAATGCCCCTGCAATTCTTGCCAAATCGCTTTGTCTAGTTTGGACGTGTTGCCCATGCCGCTCCGACCACTCGCAACGATCTGTGGGTCTAGGCTGGCAAGGTTCACCAGCTTGAGCGCGACTGAGTTGGGCGTCCGACCAATCCAGCCCGCTAACTCTTTAATCTTTGGTTGATTGCGGTGAAGTTGCCCGAACGGCAATAGGAGGTAGATGTTGAGTGCTGCAAGCGTTTCTGCGCGGTTCCAATTAGGGTTGCGGGACATGGGCGATGAGATTGTTTATTGGAAGCTGGTCTGATGCTCGCGGCAATACTGGTTGCCCTTAAAACGCTTCTCGTTGTTCCAGCAAAACTTCCCTTCGGGAAAGCTGATCTTGCCGTTGCAAGCCATGCAAATGAGTTTCTTTTGTCGCACGTCCTCGACTTCCTTTGTTTGCGCAGGCGCTGATTTGACGTAGGTTGCTGGCGGCGATGGTTCGGCGGCGATCATGGGTGCTTTAGGGGATAACCAGGCGGGCATTGCGAGGAGGTTTTCAGGCCGATGTTGTCGCCGAATTTTTTCCGCGATTTCTTTCACAGCCTCGGTGCCCCGCAGGTTGAGAACGCCGGTCAGCAACTCGCTGGTACTCATTTTCTTGTCAATGTGTCCTTCTTGCCAAGTCCGAAAAAAATCGGCCCGGATGACCATGCTGCTATCAAACATCTTTTGGTCTGGCCGATGGATTGCTGCCTTTGGGTCAACCAGCACAACGTGTTTGAATCGCGGACTGGTTCCAGCGCGACCGGTAATCCCGAGATTTGCCATCAAGCGGCGCAAGACATTTTCATGGCGTTTGCTTTGTTCGATTGGGGATGGAATGTTGAACACACGCTCGCCGCTGTAGGTCACCGAAAACTCACCATGCGGCGTGATCGTCACATCGCCGCTGAAGTTTTTCGTTTCAAGCATGTAAATATCAAGCGTGCGATTAATCAACAAGTGGTCAATCTGCGCTACTTCACCGTCAACTTCGATGCGGAGGTCGTGCATGATTGCATTGTTGTTGCTAAGCCGGAAGTAGCTGTCAAGGTAGTGAGCCGCGTCTTTCTCCCCTTGAATTCCTCTGCGAAGGGCTGTGAGTTCCTTGCGCAGCTGCTCTTTTTGCCACGCGTCTAGCCGTGGTGAGTTTTGCAGATCTTCATACAGCGCTAAGCGTTTTGATTTGTCGTCGGCGGACTTAATGAGCACGAATTACCCTCTCTTACTTTGATGTTTGTAACCCGACCATACCGCAAGCCCCAGGCTTGCCAACGGCCACGCAGCTCGCGACGCTTTTGCCGCCATTCATAACAGGAGCCGTCACCCCAAACCTTCTGATCTCCCGCCGAGCATCCTGTCCTATGTGTCGATAGGCACCAACGGCTTCCGGTGCGTCAAGGCGGTTTATGACGAGATGCTGGCTACGCTGCAGATGGGCGGGGTGATATCTGCCGAGTTTGCTGGTCAAATATGCTGTTTTACCAATAGGTACAGGCGCAATATGCTCCTGAAATAGGAGCAAACTTGCCGGGCGGATTGATTGAACTGGCCTTTGGGCTGTTGTGGCCTGTGGCCGGCCGATTTTCAGCATCAAAAAACGGCCTGCAGCCCAACAGCTACGGGCGTAATAAGCTCCTGACATAATAGCGCGTCGCTGGCGCGGGCTGGCGTGGTGAGGCGCTTGGCCTTGACTTCGAGCCGCCTGACCCGGGCAGGTCGGGAAGCAGTACCCGCCGGCCTGAGCGCAAAGTTTCGCCTTGTCGCGCCCGCAGAGGCGGCGTTGTCTGACACGGTTGGCCTGGCGACTGTGCCCAGAATGGATGGATACCTTGAGCTTTGGAATTAACCCGCGGCCCGCCCACCGACTGGAGAACCCACCATGCAAGCAAGCCCCCGTCCCCTGGCTGTCGTCACCGGTGCATCGTCGGGCATTGGCTATAACCTGGCCAGAATTTGCGCTGAAAACGGGTTTGATCTGGTGGTGGCGGCCGATCAGCCGCTGGAT
>JANMVO010000456.1:0-8365 GCA_031392805.1 Rhodoferax sp.
CCAATGACGGCGAAAAACATCAAGCCACCCATCGCACTGTCTCCCTTTTGTTGATGTTCAATGCATACGTCGCGTCTGCCAAAAGAGCGTTGGTAAAAGCGCTGGATATTGATGTCACAGTGGTCCCTTCAGTTAACTAAAAAAATGTTGTTCTTGATGAAAATTGAGTCGCGTCCAAGAGAATTGCAGATCCAAGCGGGGCACGAATTCGCGGAGAGGTAGCGAGACTGCCCACAGCACTGGCAATCCAGACGCAAGCACCGAGTGCGAATGCCACTAAGGCCAAAAACAAAAGGCCAGTCATGCAACGGCTCGCCAATTTGAATCGTTTGCACCCAGGCCATGGCCGTTGACTTCGATGCGGTTGACAAGGCTTGCAACCAGGATTCGGCCTGTGCCCGCCGATCCAGCGGCTTCATAAAAAGTGGGAACGCCGGGACCTGGCAAGTTGTACCCAATCTGGCGGACCGCAGCACCTTGCGCACCCGTTTCGCTCAGCCACCAGTTGACCATATCGACAATTTGCGCCCTTGAGTTGCCAGTGACTGCAAAATCGGCATCCGTAACGAACAAGTCCTGGCCGGGCTCGGTGCCACGCATGGATACAAACAGTTTTCCGTCGGTTTGCCTCCAGACTGTGGCATCGAAGCCAGAGAATCCGGGGAGAAGCGTGTCTCCGCTTTCGATTTGGGTGAGCACGCTGAAATTGCTGGAGATGTAGTCGGCCAGCGTGGGAGTCATGCGTTCGGACAATTTGGCCTTTAGCGGACCTTCTGATAGTCCAGCAGTCAAACCATGGACATAGGTTGCGTCAGCCAACAGCGCGTTGGTAAAAGTGTTGGTTACGGTAGGCATGTTATGTTTTCCTTGTTTCAAATTTAAAACCAAATTCTTTGGGCAGATTACCTTCGTTTGGCGGACTGCAAGTCGAAGGATGGATAGTCAACGGGGGGAATCCGCTAGATGTACTAAACAACCGAACCAACCAACCAGAACGCGCGGTATAGGTGCTGTAGCTTGCCAGCTCTTCCCCCGTTTCCGTATCGCGGTAACTTAAGCGGTAGTAGTAGATTCTGATGGCAACGCCCTCTGCATCACTGCTTCCTTCTGTCGGCTCAGGAACAACACGAATCGTCTTGTCTTTGATCTTTTTTGCATCAATTTTCAGCACGGCGTTTTCCTTGCACAACGCTCTGAACTGAAACCCGCCAATGATTTCGTCAGCTACAGGCAGTGCCAACAACACGGCGACTAAAGAGGTCATCAGGGCAGTCCGTAACGGAAAATTTTTCACCGTTGCCGTCATTCGCTTGGCAATCCCAACCGCCACGGCGAGCCAGCCAACAAGCAGCGCAAAGCTCAGCAGGCCTGCCATCGTCGACCTCCACAACTAAGTTTGGTCAGCAAGCCAGCATCGTGAGTCACCACGCCAAACTCACACGGTCAAGGTATTTCCCAACCGTCGCCAAAGCCACAACTCAGCCATCGCAGGCACATTTCTCGATGTTGTTTCATAAACTTCATTTTTGCGATCCACAAGTGAGATATTTTTGTGCACATCGGCCATCCGCACAAGGGTACAAATGTACCTATTTGAGCGGTTGGACCTGCTTTTTCAGCGTGTTTGCAACGGGTTGGAAGGCATGGCATTTACCTCACCAGCCCACCATCTGCATCATGTTGCAAGCGTGACATCTGAGCTGCGTAATCGCGGTACCAGACTGCCGCATGTGCGCGGTTGGCCACGTTGATTTTCTTGTACACGCGGCTGAGCCGGTTGCGGACTGTGAACTCGCTTTTGGACAGCATGAGCGCGATGTGTTTGTTGCTCGCGCCGATGCTTACGGCGTTCAAGAGCTGCTGGTCCAAGTAGCTGAGCGCTTGGTTTTCGATGCTGATTTGGTTGGGCTGCATGCTCACCGCTCCCTTACCTTTCCCTGAGGCTCTCACTGCCCGCCCGCTGCACCGGCGACAGCAGATACTCAATCACCCTTCGCTGCCCGGTCTTGATCTCGGCGGTGACCGCCATGCCGGGGGTCAGGTTGACGCGCTTGCCGTCGATCAGCATGTCTTTCTGGCTCAGGGTCAAGGTGGCGGGGTAGACGGCGCCGGCTGGTATTGATTTGCCATCGGCACCCTTCCTGTCATCCATCACAGCATCAGCCGTGACGATGGCCACCGTGGCTTTGATGGTGCCGTACCGTGTGTACGGAAAGGTCTCCAGCTTCACCTCGGCCATTTGCCCTGCGTAGACGAAGCCGATGTCCTGGTTGGCGATCATCACTTCTGCGGTGATGCCGCCACCGTCTTTTCCATCGCCTTTGCCATCCGCGCCGCCAGGCACGATCACCATCAGCGGCTGGGCCGGGGTGACGACGCCGCCCACGGAGTGCACGGCCAGTTGCTGCACGGTGCCTGATACGGGCGCGGTGAGCGTGGTCTGCTTTTCGCGCTGGGTGGCTTTGGCGCTTTCCTGCGTGAGCTGCTGGAGTTTGGAGGTGGCCAGTGCGTTGCGGTCATTGAGCTGACGTTGGGTGTCCGCCTTGTACGCGGCTTTGGCCTGCTGTGTTTCTGCCAGGGCGGCATTGGCTTCCACCAGCCGGGCCTGCTGGGTGGCCAGGTCGCGTTCGAGTTCGATGCGCTCCCTGGTTTTGTCCTGTGTTGCGTGACTGGAGATGAAGCCTTCACCCACCAGGCGCTTAAAGTCGGCCTCGCGCGCTTGCGCCAGGGGGAGGGTGGCTTGCAGCTTGGCGATGAGTTCCTTGACGGTGGCCCCCTCGGAACTGCGCCGGGTGGCCTCGGCATCGAGCTTGGCCAGTCGGGCGGCGATGTCAGCCCATTCGGACTGGAGTTGGGCCTGGGTGGCCGGATTTGCCTTATTTCCCGGATTTGACGCCAAATTGACTGCCAAATCGGTCGATAGCCCTTGTCCACTATGCCTGAGTAGCTCCTTATTTAGTAGTATTCTCGGGTTTGTCACTGGTTGGGCCAGGCGTTGCAGCAGCGCTGCCGTGCGCAACATTTCAGACTGGCTGGCATTGAGCTGCTCTTGCACGCTTAGCTTTTCGGCATTGGCGATGGTTGGGTCCAGCTCAACCAGCACCTGGCCGGCCTGCACGGTGTCGCCGTCTTTGACCAGCACCCGGCGCACCACGCTGGCTTCCAGCGGCTGGATGAGCTTGGTGCGCTCGCTGACGATGATGCGCCCGGGGGCGATGGCCACGATGTCCACCTTGCCCACAATGGACCAGACCAGGGCGATGGTGAACAGGGCGATGATGCCGAATGCAAAGCGCCGGGGGGCGGGGTGCACGGGGGTGTCTTGCAGGCTCAGGGCAGCGGGCAGAAACGCGGCTTCGTCGGCCAGGCGCTTGGGGCCTGCAAGCTCGGCTCTGTGGGTCCAGGCGGCGCCGACGATGGCCTGGTAGCGGGCCAGCAAGTCAAAAGCCGGATGGCGCTGGACAGGCGCAACCGATGGGGTTGTCTTGGCGTCGGTAGTGGTGGTGGTCATCAAGCGGCCTCCATCGCTGCTGCGTTGGCCAGGGCCAAAGCTGTCACAGGGGCAGGCGATGGTGCGTTGTCTGCGGGTCCGCCAACCGGCAACCCCCCATCCTGCATGCGCCACAAATGCGCATAGATGCCCTGCTGCTTTGCCAGCAGCGCCTCATGCGTGCCGCTCTCGACAATCGCGCCCTGCTCCATCACCACGATGCGATTCGCATGGCGCACCGCGCTTAATCGGTGGGCGATGATGAGCACGGTGCGGCCCTGGCTGATGTGGCGCATGTTGCGCTGGATGATGGCTTCGCTCTCGTAGTCCAGCGCGCTGGTGGCTTCATCAAAGATCAGCACGCGGGGGTTGGTGAACAGGGCGCGTGCTATGGCGATGCGCTGGCGCTGGCCACCGCTCAGACTGCTGCCCTGCTCGCCCACCACCGTGTCATAGCCCTCAGGCAGCTCGCCAATGAAGTCATGCGCGCCCGCTAGCTGGGCCACCCGGATGACGGCTTCCAGCGGCGCTGCGGGGTCGGTGATGGCGATGTTCTCGCGCACGCTGCGGTTGAACAGGATGTTGTCTTGCAGCACCACGCCGACTTGCCGTCTGAGTTGCGCGGCATCAATCAGGCTGATGTCCATGCCGTCCACCAGCACGCGACCGCCCTGGGGGCTGTACAGGCGTTGCACCAGCTTGGTCAGGGTGCTTTTGCCGGAGCCGGATCGCCCGACGATGCCGATGACCTCGCCGGGCTGCACGTCCAGCTCAATGCCCTTGAGCACCGGCGGTGCGTCGGCCCGGTAGCTGAAAGTGACTTGGTCCAGGGTGATACGGCCTTTGAGGGCGGGCAACTGGGCGGCGCCTCCGGCCTGCTTGTTGGGTGGCACTTCGGTGCGGGTGTTCAGGATGTCGCCCAACCTGGCCACCGAGATGCCGGTTTGCTGGAAGTCGGTCCACAACTGGGCCATGCGCATGATGGGTTGTGACACCCGCTGGGCGAACATGTTGAAGGCGACGAACTGGCCGACCGAAAGTTCATTGCCCATCACCAGATGCGCGCCGTACCACAGCGTGGCGGCGTTGACGAGTTTGCCGATCAAATTCACGCCTTCATGGGCAATGCTGGCCAGGTTCTGGGTTTTGAAGCTGGCCGAGACATAACCTGCGAGCTGGTTGTCCCAGCGTTTGGCAAACGCCGGCTCCAGCGCGCTGGCTTTGACGGTCTGGATGGCGGTGACGGTTTCCACCAGCATGGCCTGGTTCTCGGCGCCACGGGCGAACTTGAGGTCCAGGCGGCGACGCAGGATCGGCACCACGGCCAGGCTCAGAGTGAAGTACAGCGGCAGGCTGACCAGCACGATCAGGGTCAGCGGAACGCTGTAGAACAGCATGACGGCGATGAAGACGACGCTGAAGAAGACGTCGAGCAGCACGGTCAGGGCATTGCCGGTGAGGAATGAGCGGATGTTTTCCAGCTCGCGCACGCGGGCCACTGAGTCGCCCACCCGGCGGCTCTGGAAGTAGGCCAGGGGCAGTTGCACCAGGTGGCGGAACAGTTTGGCGCCCAGCTCTACGTCAATGCGGCTGGTGGTGTGGCTGAAGACGTAGGCGCGCAACGCATTCAGCACCGATTCGAAGATGACGACGATGACCAGGCCGATGACCAGCACGTCCAGCGTCGTCATGCCCTTATGGACCAGCACTTTGTCCATCACCACCTGGAAGAACAGCGGGCTGACCAGGCCAAAGAGTTGCAGCACGAAGGAGATCAGCAGGACTTCGCCCAGCAGCTTTCTGTATTTGACCAGGGCCGGGATGAACCAGCTGAAGTCGAACTTGGACAATTCACCAGCCAGCGAGGCGCGACTGGTGATGAGGATGAGTTCGCCGCTCCAGTGTTGAGCGAAGACGTCGATGGGCTCGATGGTGGGGCCGACCGCCATTGCCTGTGCGGCTTGCGCCGCAGGCAAATTGGGGTCAGAGCCCAAATTTTCTCGGCTGAACGCCGTCCCTGCGGGTGCTTCGCTGCGCTGCGCAGAAAAATTGCGATCTGACCCCAATTTTCCTGACCCCGGTTTGCCGAAGTCCTGGAACAGGACGCGTTTGCCATCGCATTGGGCCAGGATGACAACGCGCATTGAATCGTCAGGTCCCCGCATGAGTGCCAGCGCCGGCAATGGCGTTAACGCCAGGCGCTCGATGGTCGTGCGGCTCAGCTTGGCTTTGAGGCCCAGGTGCCTGGCTGCGCGCAGCAAATCATCAGTCTCAAGCGCATCCGTGGGCGCCAAGCCGAGCTGGTGCGCCAGGGTGGCAGGGTCGGCGGCTATTTGGTGCAGGCGGGCGACTGCGCACAGGGCGGCCAGCGCGGCGGGTGGTGGTGCGGCAGACGCAGCGTCCAGCAGGGCGTGTGCGGTCATTCGCAGGCCTTGCAGAATCTATATTGCGAAAGCACAGGCTTTCCCCGAAGGCATATTTGCGGCACAGTTCAACTCCCTTTTTGGCATTGGCACGACAGGCCACATTGGCTGGGAGAGAAGTGTAGAAAGACATCGGCCCTGCATCCACAGGCAACGGAGAATAAAGGCCAGAAGAACGGACCATTTCACGCGAAGGCTGTTTCTTTTTGCAACCTGTGTTTGAAACACCGAAGTTTGGTTGTGCTGTCTAAAGTTTCAAGCACAGAAAGAAGAAACGGGAGCGGCGGGGCTGGACCCTGGGTCGTGATGCGTCTGTCAATGCCAGTCAGCGCAAGCCTTGCAACGGGTGCGCGCCAGCCACCCAGGGACTCTCAAAAAACGGCGTCACCATCTCGGGCGCCACGTCTTCAATGCGCGCCGGATTCCATCGCGGCTTGTGGTCTTTGTCAATCGCCAGCGCGCGGATGCCCTCTACCGTTTCACTGGTCGCAGCGCTGCGGCCCAGATGTTTCGGGTTAAAGCTGTGATGGACCATGTCGCGTTCCATGCGCAGCGCGTCGGCCATTGACATGCTGCGGGCACGGCGGATTTGTGCCAGCACCACATGCAGCATCAAGGGCGAGCGCTGGCGCAGTGTGGCTGCGGTCTGAATGGCCCATGGCGTGTCGCTGCTCTCTAGCGCGCGCACGATGTCTGATACGGAATTTAACGAAAAAAAGTGATCTATTAGGCCTCTAGCCCTGGTGCAGTCTACATTAGTAGCTACTAAATACGGAGCAATCAAGTTTTGTATCGAATCCGGCTGGTCAAAATTTGGCGTGCCCAGTGCTTCCCAGAGGGCGGGCATGCGGGAGGATTCAACGCAGCCGTCTGCCAGCCCAAATTCCAGTGCATCCACCGCTCCGATGGTGTCGCCCGTCAACGCCAGCCACTCCCCAACATGCCCAGGGCAGCGGCTTAAAAAGTGGCCGCCACCGACATCCGGGAACAGGCCGATGGCGGTCTCGGGCATGGCCATTTTTGTGCGCTCCGTCACGAGGCGAAGGGTCGCACCGGGGCCTGACGTGGGCCGGCCATGCCCGCACAGACCCATGCCACCGCCCATGACGATGCCGTCCATGAACACGAGGGTCGGCTTGGGGTAGCTGTGGATCAAATAATTGAGGCGGTATTCTTCGGTGAAGAAGTCTTCAAGTTCAGGGTTGCCCGAGAGCGCCGCCTGATGAAAGAAGCGGATGTCACCGCCCGCACAGAAGGCACCAAATGGAACGCTGCCGAAAGGAAGCCCCCCCATTGGAAGGCCACCCGTTGGATGGCCACCGATTGCGCTGCTGCCACTGGGGCTTGCGGCGTTTTTGCTGACGCCCCGAAAGGCCACGGCCTTCACCTGCTCGTCCCTTTGCCAGGCCAGCAGGCGGGCGCTCAGAGCGCGAATCATCGGCAGCGACAACGCGTTCAGCGCCTTGGGCCGGTTTAAAGTGATGAAGCCAACCGGCCCGCGAACTTCGGCCAACACCTCTTGGGCAAAAGAATTCGCAGCCGCAGTCAGCGCGCCCTTTGCCAATGGAATACTCTCAGTCATTTTCCCGTCCTCCAGCCAAATAACCCGTTGGTTGCCAATGCGCCGATGACCAGCGCACCCCCTGCAATCACAGAAGAATCGGGCACTTCATTGGCACCCAGCCACGCCAGCAAAATTCCAAAAGGCACTTCCAGCAGCGCCAGCAATGATACTTCGGGCGCTTTCAAAACCCGCGCGCACATCACCGACAGCACGCACGGAATGGCCAGTTGCCCCAGACCGAGTCCGGCCAGCAGGCCCAGGTCATGCGGTGTGGCTTGAAACGGCAGCGCCAGCGGCAGGGTAATGAGGCTGGACAGGACCGCACCCACCAGCACAGCGGGCACCAGATCGACATCCTGACCTTGCGCGTGAGCGTGTTGCGTCAGGGTCCAGTTCGCAGCGCCGGACAGAGGCACGCCCAAGGCCACCAGGGTGCCCAGCAGCTGGGCGCCAGCGATTTGCGACCCATACATCCAGCCAATGCCAATGCCGGCCACCAAAATCGCAAACCAGGTGCGCAGGGGCACGCGATGCCCAATGAACACCCAGGCGAAAAGCGCCGTCAGCAAGGGCCCGATCGACATGGTGACCAGCACATTGGCCACGCTGGTCAGCATCAGCGCCATCATGTAGAAGGTGAACATGCCGCACCAACACAGGCCGGATAGCCAGAACACCCTGTCAGCGTGGCGGATTTTTGCAAACACACCGCGCCCGTTGAAGACCGGCAGGATCACCAGCAAACTCAAGACCGTGAAGGCACTTCGCCAGAACGTCACCTCAAAACTGCGTGCCGCCTCCAGGTGGCGCGTGACAACACCGGCGGTGGACCACATCAGGGTCACCATGACCATCAACAGCACCGCCTGGTTATGACTCAGTTTCATG
>JANMVO010000482.1:0-3961 GCA_031392805.1 Rhodoferax sp.
GGCAACCGCACCGACTTCATCCGCACGGCCATCCGCAACCAGATCGGCACGCACGCAGAGGCCGTGAAGCAGGTGGTGGCGCGCAAGACGCTGGTGCTGGGCCTGCAGCACTTCAGCGCCGCCGATCTGCAAGGCGTCAAGGCGGCAGGGCAGACGCTTGCCATCCGCGTGCTGGGCCTGGCCACCATTGCCAATGACGTTACCCCCGCGCTGGCGCTGGCCACGATTGATTCGCTGGAAGTTCTGGGTGCATTGCACGCCAGCCCTGCCGTGAAAGCGGCACTGGCCGGGCGCATTCGCTGATCCCGCTGTACCACCGCCGACCTCCCAAACCCTCAACGCCAACGGAGAAATTTGAATGAACGCCACCTTCCAGAATTTGATGCGGGAAGCAACCCGCCTCACCCGCTCAGGTCAACTGAGCGAGGCCACCCAAGCCATACGGCGTGCACTTCAGGGTGCCAGCCAAGGCACCAGAGAAAGGCCAGCGCGTGACGCTTCCACTTCACCTGGCGCGGCTGTACCCATCGCACCGTTACCGTCCAGTCTTCAATGATTCTGACGGCTGCGTGTTCGAAGTTGAAGAGGCGGCTGCCTGTGCACCCGCAGCACGTAGCGCGCCCTCCGCGCCCTCCACTCCTTTCATCCCTGACGTTGCACCCAACACTTCTGAAGGCGTAACCACCGGCAAATCGCAAGGCGAATTCACGGACGGTAGCCACACCCACGGCTCGCTCACACGCCGCTACAAGCTCTACACGCCGCCCGGCAGTGCCGACAGTGCTGGTAATGTCGGCAAAGGCCTGCCCCTGGTGGTAATGCTGCACGGTTGCACGCAAGACCCCGATGACTTCGCGGCGGGCACCGGTATGAACGGGCACGCGCGCGAGCAGGGCTTTTGCGTGCTGTACCCGGCGCAGTCGGCAGATGCCAACCCGCAGCGCTGCTGGAACTGGTTCAAGCACAACCACCAGAGCCGGGGGCGGGGCGAGGCGGCGTTGCTGGCCAGCCTGACGCTCTCCGTCATGAAGCAGCACGGCATCGACGCGAGCCGCGTCTACATTGCCGGCCTGTCGGCGGGGGGTGCCATGGCGGCCATCGTCGCGGCAGCCTACCCCGAGATCTATGCGGCGGTGGGTGTCCACTCGGGGTTGGCGGTGGGTGCGGCCAGCAACGTTTCGGAGGCACTGGCCGCCATGAGAAGCGGTGCAAAAGGTAGTATGGGTGGCGGTGTGGGCCACGGTGTGGGTGAATTCAAAGGGGACGGCCAGGCCGGACTAAGCCGCGCGGTGCCCACCATCGTCTTTCATGGCGACCAAGACCACACTGTCCACCCGCTGAACGGGGAGCAGGTGAGCGAGCAGGTGAGTGCCGCCGCGCCGGGCGCAGCAGGCAAACGCGTGGAGCAGGGCGTCTCTAGCGCAGGGCGGCGCTTCACCCGAACAGTTCATCTGCGAAGCAATGCCACTGAAAGCGACGCAGCAAGCGGCACAGTGAGCGGCATTGCTGGGGGCAGCGTTGCCAGCCCCGCTGTAGCCGAGCACTGGCTGGTGCATGGCGCCGGCCACACATGGTCTGGTGGCAATGCAAAAGGCTCCTATACCGACTCAGCAGGGCCTGATGCGAGCCGTGAGATGCTGCGGTTTTTTCTGGAGCACCCGATGCCGTTTCAGCGGCAACATTAGACATCAAATCGGCCTCTAGCCCTCGTCCACAATACATAAGTAGCTATTGTAAAAATAGCACATTGCTGCCTGATGCTGTGATGACGATGGCGTCCCCGTCGACCACCGCATTGTCAATGCGTGTTGGCACGGCGTACTGCGCGACATTGAGAATCGGGTTGATGGCCTGCTCCACCAAGGCGCGCACCAGCACGGGGGCGGTCTGGCCGCGCCAGCTCAAGGCGTCCACCGTCAGCCGCAATTGCGTATCGCGGGTCTGCAGACGCCCTTCAAGATCAGCCGCTGAAGTTGACCCCAACGCGATGCCCGCGATTTTCAGGCGACCTGAAATGAATACTTTGTCTGGCGCGCTGACGCGAACCGCGGGCCGGTCGATCCACTCGCTTGATCCCAGGTAGGCCGCGACATCATCAATATTGAGCCGCAGCGACAGGCGGGCGTCGCCCACCGAAGTCACCCGTTTGGCCGCAGCGTCAACCACCACGCCGCTCAGCCGCAGCTCGATACGTTCAAACACCGGCATGTTGGGCCGACGCACCCGCACGCCGGTGGCCTGCACCTGCTCGAACCGTGTGCCATCGCTGCTGGCTCCCTGCACCGTGGCGGTGTAGTTGTCGGCCGGGCCAACCAGTTGAGGGAGCGCCCGCAGCAACGCGGTCTCGGCTCGCCGGTCGGTGTTGCTGGCGCAGGACACCAGCAGCATCAGGGTTATGGGCAACAGTAGCCTGAAAGTTGAAAACGCTGAGGCCATGGCGGTCAATTGGCAGTGAAATTGTGCAGATTATGCGATCAGGCACTGCCCGGCCGTATTCAAACTATGAAAGCCCAAGACCGCGTTTTTTTTAGCATGTCATGCCTGTTTGACAGCATTTCTCAGAGGTAAAGTGGCCTTTAGCCCTTGTGTGTATTGCATAAGTAGCTATTATAATAATAGTTCTTTATCCTGCAATGCCGGTGGATCAGCTTTTATTCCTGCACAGCTTCTGATGAGTGTCTGACGCATTGATTTGCGGCACGGGGCGATGATTTGCTTTTTATGGGGCGTGCGCTGCCAGACTCAATCCGGGCGGCATTGCAGGCCTGCACATTGCGTCGCCATTTGCGCAGCAGCAGCGGGTTGTCAACACGCTGACCGACCTGAGCAGCGCGTTTGCCATCGTGCGCCCTTACATGGTCACCGTGCCATTGTCAGGTGGCCCCTGGATGATGGCCTGCGCCTCCAACACGCTGGACCCGGCAACGCTTCCAGCCAGTGCCGTCGACACCAGGTTGTCCACACGGGTGGCTTGCAGTTCTATAGCGGCAGCACGCACTCGGCGGCAATGGCCTTGCCCAACTTTGTCCGCGCAGCGTTGTCCAGCACGGGTGCCCGCTTGTAGGGAGCGTGTTTCTCCGGATTTAGGAAGAAAATAGGCCTCTAGCCCTCGTCCAGATTACATATGTAGCTATATACATAATAGCAAAATGCGTCAGCCAGAAGTTTCATATGTTTTGGCCGCGCCGCGGATATCTCGTTCGCACCAAGTCCTGCATAAATTTATTTCGATTGGAGTTCAGGATCCATCGTCGCCAGTGGGGCTCGTGCCAGAACTTGCCAGCACTTGCGCAAGTGTTTGGGTGATGTGCGAGCGAAGTGCAGCCCACGCGTTGCCGCCATCGCAGACAAAGCGCTGGTTCACCTCAAGCTCGATTCCGATGTAACTCTCCGGCGGGTGGCATTTGCGCAGCAGCGACGTCAGCCCGTCGCCTTTGCCCTCGTACGGGTAATTCCGGCGCAGTTTCAAGTCGGGTCGGCGCCGCTTCAACGCGGCCTGCCATTGCGTTGCAAACAAGCTTTCGCCAGGGCGTTGCGGGTCATACAACCAGGCAACGTCGGCCTGCCGTACAACGCCACCCAGTATTGGCGTGAAGCTGTGGGACGCGACATGGATCACGCGCTGGCCTGCCGCAATACAGCGAGCTACTTCTGATTCCACTTCATCGCGATAGGGCCGGTAATGGCGCGCTGCGATCTCGCGGCGCGTGGCAAGCGGCAAACTGCGGGTCAACTCAGAATGAAGTTGCCGGTGGCCGATGGAGCGGTTCAAGTCGATCAGCAAACGGGTTGTCGTCGCAGCAAACAGCGGTGCTTTGAAAGCCCCGGCCAACTCCCTTGCAAGCACCAAGGCACCGCAGTCCCAGCCGCGATGCGTCTGCAGCAACGCTTCATGCCCTGCAAACAGGGGCGCGTATTGCGCGGGCACCTGCCATCCGCCATGCTCGCAGGTGATGATCAG
>JANMVO010000531.1:0-1886 GCA_031392805.1 Rhodoferax sp.
CTACTTCTACGGCTCGCTCAAAGTCGCCATCACGCTGGCCTTTGTCGGCACCACGGTCAGCGAGATGACCGCCGCCAACGAAGGCATCGGCTACCTGCTGATCTCGGCCGGCTCGTCCATGCAGATGGGCCTGGCGTTTGCGGGCCTGGTCGTGGTGGGCGCGATGGCGATGGTGATGTACGAGCTGTTCAGCGCGATTGAGAATCACACGACGGGCTGGGCGCATCGGGGCAGCCAGAATACTTGATCGAGCCTGTGGAAGGGATCAAGCTCAAAACGGAAAAGACGCATGACCCCTCAACAAGCCATCAAACACCTGCGCCGTGCCAACGGGGTCGCAGCCCGCGCCATGTCACTCGGCCGCCATCCCTTTGGTACGATCTTGGGTGCGCCCGATGGAGAAACAGTCTTGGCCGAGCAAGGCACTGTAGACACGGTAAACCACACCGAAACGGTGCTGGCCCGTACCGCCGCGCAGAACTACAGCACGGATTATTTGTGGGACTGCACCCTGGTCACCAACGCCGAGCCCTGCGCCATGTGCGCCGCCACCCAGTACTGGGCCAACATCGGCCATCTGCTCTACGGCATGACCGAAGCGCGCCTGCTGCAACTCAGCGGCAACCACGGCGAGAACCCCACCATGGACCTGCCGTGCCGAGAAGTGTTTGCGCGCGGGCAGAAAGCGATGGAGGTGATGTGGCCTGTGGCGGAGGTTGAGGCGGAGATTGCCGCGCTGCACCGGGATTTCTGGAAATAGTGAAGAAAAGTGCCTGTGGCCCTAGTCGGATATGCATTGTTAGCTATTAATATAATACCGTTTAGCTATGGCGTCCTTTCTTTCTCGTCGTGGCCCGCGCGACCCAAGCACTGCGCCAGTGTGATTGGCCTTTCTGGCAAGGGTGACAGCTCACTGCGGTGGCTGAAATGTTGTCAAGTTACCATCTGCCTAAATCCGAATTCAACTGTCAAGACTTCCTTGACGGTTGAATTCATAGGAAACCGCCAGGTCGAACGCGCATTGAGAACACACAAGGTGAAAAAGGCATGACCGATCTACCCATCCGCCTTACCCCGCCCCAGTGGGCTATGCCGACTGTCTGGCTGACCTGAAAGGCCGCATCCACAACGCTCAGCAACGCGCCACGCTGGCGGTCAACCGTGAGCTGGTGCTGCTGTACTGGCATATCGGGTGTGACATTCTGGCGCTGCAGGAGCAGCAGGGCTGGGGTGCCAAAGTAATTGAGCGACTGGCGCATGACTTGCGCACGGCCTTTCCCGAGATGAAGGGATTTTCGCCCCGCAACCTCAAGTACATGCGTGCTTTTGCCGAGGCCTGGCCCGAGACTGAATTTGTGCAGCAGGCTGCTGCACAATTGCCCTGGTTTCATCTGTGCACCTTGCTTGACAAGCTCAAAACCCGCGAGAAGCGGGATTGGTATCTTGCCAAAGCCATTGAGCACAACTGGTCACGCAATATTTTGGTGATGCAGATCGAAATCCGCCTGCTGGAGCGCAGCGGTACGGCAGTCACCAACTTCGACACCCGTTTGCCCAAGCCGCAGTCTGACCTGGCCCGCGAGTCGCTAAAAGACCCTTACCGTTTTGACTTTCTGGGCTTGACCAACAAGGCGCAGGAGCGCGAGGTCGAACACGCCTTGGTGAAGCATGTCACCGAATTTCTACTGGAGCTGGGCGCGGGCTTTGCCTTCGTCGGGCGGCAGGTGTTGCTGGATGTGGGTGGTGACGAGTTTTTCATCGACCTGCTGTTCTACCACCTCAAGCTGCGCTGCTATGTGGTGATTGAACTCAAGGGCGGCAAGTTCAAGCCAGAGCACCTGGGCCAGCTTGGGTTTTATCTGACCGCCATGGACCGCCAGGTGAAA
>JANMVO010000546.1:0-10920 GCA_031392805.1 Rhodoferax sp.
GCGTACGAAGATGTTCGGCCACATCGTACGCAGTGGCCTTGGCCTTTGCCGATTTCTTGGTTGCTGTCTTGGGCATGGTGGGTTACTCCTTGAAGACCCTGGCTAACTGAATGGCCGTTGTTATGTCGTTCTGCTGCGTTGCTCAGACACGCCATCGGTGAGGTCTCGGTGCTGGCCAGGATTTCCAGCTATCAAACGGTCGACACGAACCAAAATGCGTGCCCGACCAGTTCGATCCCGCAGCGCGTCAAGCCATTCGCGATACGCTTCGGTTTTCTCAACACGCATGAATTGATTGTAGCTCAAGGGCTACATATGTGTGGTCAATCACACATGTGAAATCACGCGCTGGACGAAAGCCGTTTTACCATCCGTGTACGCCTCCCGGTCCAGCGGGAACTGATGCGCCAGTTGCAGCTTGAGTTCGGCGTACTCCGCAGCCAGCGCCGCGTTGTTGCGCAAGGTATCGCGAAAGCGCAGCCGCTGCGCCCACAGCGGGCTGGCGATGGGTACCAAATGTGTACCCTGGCGGCGTGTGTGCTTTGGGATCAGGGCTGGAATCGGGCAAATGCATCATTGAACGACCCGCTCCCTTTGACGACTTCGTGATGCAGTTGCCTGGGAGTAGGAAGGCTCTTCGCATTCCGTTGGACGGCAGAGCTACCAGCCCCGCAACCATTCCGGTAGCCCGTGGGAGTAGAAGGGGACCACTGCGTGAATGCTGGCAAAGAACAACACCGATGACGCAAGGTTGAAGACCAGAGTTGCCGCTATCCAGGGGATGGTCAGCCAGCCTTTCACTTTGACCCGCGCTGTCAAAGCGGCAGCAAGGCCTTGCACGGCGAAGAAGGCTGTCTGATAGCCCTGCACTCGACCCACTGCGGCGCGGAAAATCAGCTCGTGCAAAAGTGCAGAAACTGCGATAACGAGGAGCATCGTCCGAATCGGGGCGCGGCGGCTGCCATGGGTCCTGAAAATGTCTTGCCAAAAAAACTGCTGCATGTTGCGGTTGTAGCGACGCCAGAACTCCGCTGGGGTTCGCGCTAGGAGAGGCCTGTCCATGTAGTCGCGGGCGGTTCCGCCACACAGGCGCCAGATAGCGGTTGCGGCCGTCAATCCAGAGGTGATTGTCAGCATGAGCGTCACTACTTTGCTCACATGTTCGGCAACAAAATGCAGACCAGACCAATCTGCGCTGAACAGACCCAAGAGGAGTACCAGCCCGGCGGCACAACCGAGCGATCCTCCTGCCAGACTCACGAGGTTCTCATGCAACTTCGGGCGACGCTCGAGCGCCAGGCAACGCCGAACGAGAACGAAGGGATTGGCAAGAAAGTCGAGGTACTCGCGCCAGGTCGGGGTGGACCTATGCCTCACATCGAGCGAGACATCCATGACCTTGATAGCCACAACAGCGGCTGATATTGAGGCGAGGAACCGAAGCAGCGGATTGTCGGCGGGTACGAGCCAAGGCGTCATGACGATCAGCATGCAGACGCTGATCGGAGTGCCCCACAGCAAAGGGCCGCGTTTTGAGAGAATCAGGAACGCGGCAAATGCTATTAAATACGGACCTAAAAACCCAGAGAATATAAACATTTAGTCCCACCTCAGTCGGGATCCCCTATTACTTGACAACATCCATTTCGCGGCTTTAGGCTGCCCTCGGTTCTGCGGCAACCCCGTGCTGGCAGTCGCCGGCAAAAGCTCAAGTCCAGGATCCCGCCAAAATCTCCCCAAGGGTTACACACGCAAATCTAACAAATACTACTGATTATATAGCTTACTATATATATCAGATGCGGGCTAGAAGCCGTTTTTACCCTAAATATCCGGTAAGAACGGCTCCGCCAACTCCCCAGCCCGCAAACCAAGCCCGCCAATGCGGCAAGCAGTGTGCACACGGGCGCAGATGGCACACATTTCATGCCTACCGCCTCGTCTGAAGCGATGTTTCTCTCATTCCAACTGTTCAAGCCGTTGCAGCCGACGCCAGTCCGCAGGCTCATCCACGTCCCACAGGGTCGGCAGCTCAAACCACGACACGCCCGCGCGGCGAAGCTGGTCGCGCGTTTGCGCCATGACTTGCGGCGTGCTCCAGGCGATGCCTTCAAATACCTGGGGTAGCAGCACCCGCATGCCGATCAGCACGTAGCCGCCGTCTTCTGCGGGAATCAACACCACGTCGTGCTGGACCAGTGCTTGTGCCGCCTGTTGCAGGTGGCCGGGCGCGAGCATGGGGCAATCGGTGCCGACCAGCAGCAGCGGCAAATCTGCATGATGGGCAAAGTGATGTTCGAACGCATGCAGCATGCGCGCGCCGATGTCACCCTGCGGCTGGTTGATGCACACCGTGCCAGCGACGCGGCGCAAGGCACGGAAGAACCGGTGCGTGGTATCGGGTGCGCACCACAGTGTCAAGGGCAGGGGCGGTGGCCGTTGTGTTGTCGCACCCGAGGCAGACGCGGTTGCAGAAGCACTGGCAGCGGCAGCGGCAGTGGTGGCGGAAAACGCAGACGCGGGAGCAGAAGCAAAAGCCATGGCAGCACTGGCAATCTGCAAGGTATTGAGGGTAAAGCGCCGCTGCGCCCGCGCGGCACCGGCTGCCCCCAACACTGGGATAAGCCGTGTCTTGGCCAGGCCCGCCACGGGGGCCTTGGCGAGAATCGCCACGGCTGCGGCCACTGGTTCAGGTCTGGGCAAGTAGCCATAACGCAGCGCCAGAATATCCGGATTTACGCCAATAAAATAGGCCATGCGCAGCCGCCACATCAGCACGATGGTGCGCCACACGCCGTGTTCTTCCCAGCGGCGGGCCGAGGTGGTCACAGGCATCTTTGCGCAGGCGGGCGGGCCGAGTTTTTTGAGGCGCTTTGAGAGTTCAATGTCTTCCATCAACGGCAGGTCGGCAAAGCCACCAAGCCGCTCAAACACGTCGCGCCGCACAAACATCGCCTGGTCGCCGGTGGCGATGCCGGTCAGGCGCGAGCGCAGGTTCATCAGGCGCTCCACCACGCGCAGCATCGGGTGCCTGCCGTCAATTCGAATGTCGAAGCGGCCCCATTGATACTGTTGTTGTTGTTGATGATGATGCTGCTGCTGCTGCTGCTTCTGCTGCTGTTTGTGTTGTTCGTGTTGTCCCAAGTGATGCCCTTGCCGCATCGCCTGAGCGATGAGCTGGTCAGCGTTCTGCGGCAACTGCGTGTCGGCGTGAAGGAACAGCAGCACGCTGAGCTCACCGCTGTCTGTGCCGTCGTTTTGAGCCGCTTTGCCGTGGCTTTCAGCGGGTTTCAGGGTGCTGCACCACTGGGCACCCGCATTCATCTGCGCCGCCCGTCCGCGCGGTGCCAGCAGCACCTGGTCTGCCAGCGAGCGGGCCAGAGCCCAAGTGCTGTCGGTGCTGCCGCCGTCCACCAGCACCAGCTCGGCACCACGCTGGCGCAAGGGTTGCAAGGCGTGCAAACGCTGCGCCAAAGTATTGCCTTCGTCGAGCACCGGCATGACGACGCGCAAGCTCACGTTTGCCCGGTTGATTGCAGCATGAGAGTGCGACACGGATTCTTCCAAAGTACTTGCAACTTCGGCGGTCGACAAGACACTCATGCAGGCAGCGGCAGCGCATGAATTGAGGCCAGCGCCGGCACGCCCAGACCCAGGTCACCCGGCAACAAGGCGTTGCGGCGCATGATCTCTTCCACCAGCAGCGCGCCGCGCGGCAAATAAACAGAAGGTGAAAGCACCCCGCGCAGATGCGGCGCATGGCCTGCCGCACTGGCGCGCTCAAAACAGGCGCGCTGGCAGGCCAGGTTGTCCTGCGCGCTGAGCTGCAGCTGGCTTTGCTTGGGGATGCGGGCCAGCACGCCGGTGCCGCGCAGGCGTACGTGGTCATGCGCCAGGCCTTTGTCTTTGAGGCGTTGCAGCGGTGCGCTGGCCCACTTGCTGCCACTGGCTGCGAGTGCGGCAGCCAGGGCGGTCAACAACGGGTCAGCGGCGGAGATCAGGGCAGGCATTTGACAGGGGCAGACCAAGGCGTTATTTCAGATATCCGGCCAAGGATAGTGCAACCGGCGTTTGCCAGGCCCGTGTGTCAGTAATTGGGCGTGCGGGCGAGCACGCCGGTGGTGTTTTTGAGTAATGGTTTAACTGGCAAACGGCGACATGCAAGCCTATACTTGATTGCGCGTCGCGCTGCTTCCATCAACCCTTGCCATTACTTTCAGGAGATCGCATGAACACCATGGACATTGCCAACAAACTGGTTGACCTCTGCCGACAAGGCAAAAATGACGAGGCCAAGGCGCTGTACGCCGACAGCGCCGTAAGCGTGGAGGCCATGGCAATGCCTGGCGCTCAACAGGAGTCAAAAGGACTGGCCGCCATCAAGACCAAAGGCGACTGGTGGCGCGACAACCATGAGATCCATTCGGCGTCAGTCACCGGCCCCTGGCCCCATGGCAACCGTTTTGTCGTCGGCTTTCAGTACGACGTGACGAACAAACCCTCGGGACAGCGCATGAAAATGGACGAGGTGGGCCTGTTCACGGTTGAAAACGGAAAGATCGTGCGTGAAGAGTTTTTCTACGCGGGTGGCGCGTAGTAGCGCCCGCTCAATCCACAAAAAAATCCGGTACAAAATTCTTCGTGCCCGGCGTCACCGAATACTTCTCAAGGTCGGTCACGCCGTGGGCCGCCAGCAGGGTGTCGTCTATGTAGAAGTTGCCGGTGTTGGTGGTGGCGCTGGTCAGAATCAGGTACGCGGCGTCGCTCAGAATTTCGGGCTTGCGGCACAGGGCAACATCGATACCGGGGATCATCTGCATCGCCGCCGTGGCGATGGCTGTGCGCGGCCACAGGCTGTTGACGCCGATGCCGTATTTTTTGAACTCGCCCGCATGGCCCAGGGTGCACATGCTCATGCCGTATTTGGCCATGCTGTAGGCGGTGTGGGCGGCAAACCAGTGCGTCTTCATCGAGAGTGGCGGCGACATGGTCAGCACATGGGGATTGCGCCCGGCAGTGGCGGATTTTTTCAGCTCGGGCAGGCAGGCCATGGTGCACAGGTAGGTGCCGCGCGCGTTGACACCGTTCATCAAATCAAAGCGCTTCATGGTCGTGGCTTCGGTGTTGGTCAGGCTGATGGCGCTGGCGTTGTTGACCAGAATGTCGATGCCGCCAAACGCCTCTGCCGCTTTGGCCACGGCGGCCATCACCGCGTCTTCTTCGCGGATGTCCACCGCCAGCGGCAGGGCCTTGCCGCCTGCGGCTTCGATCTCTTTGGCAGCGCTGTAAATCGTGCCGGGCAGCTTGGGATGGGTCTCTGTGGTCTTGGCAACGATGACGATGTTGGCGCCGTCTGCCGCCGCGCGTTTGGCAATCGCCAGGCCAATGCCGCGTGAGGCGCCGGTGATGAAAAGGGTTTTGCCCTTGAGGCTTGATACTGGGTTGGTCTGGCTCATGATGAATTCTCTTAAATTTTCCATTACTACATTATTAATAGCATACTATGTATATAGGACACTGGCTATAGCCATATTTCATTCTATATTTTTGCGAAATCGGGCTTTCTCCGTGCCATGAAGGCCCCAAAGGCCTCGCGCGCTGCGGGTTCGCGCAGCGTGCGTCCGAAGCTGGCGTTTTCTTCAACCATCTGCTGCGCGATCAGGCTGGCCTTGGCTCTTCTTCATGAGGCGCTTGGTCTCCAGCAGCGAGTTGAAGGGTTTGGGGAAGCTGCTGATGGCGCACAGAAAGCGGAACACCGGGGAATCATTCGTGCTGGGCGGGGCGTTCAGGAAATCGCCAAGGTTGTTGCCTGCGCTGAAGACGGTGGCGTGGCCCTGGATGCCATCGCGCTGTACATGGCGGCGGTGATGGCGTTTTTCTTGTCGGCGCGGTTGAGGGTGAGGGTGGTGACACCGGCTTCAAAGTGGGTGGGGATGTCGGTCATGTGGTTCATGTGGGCTTATTTGGCTGGCAAGGGCCGCTAATTGGGGTCAGAGCCCAATTTCGTTCGGCATTTTGTCGCTTCGGAAAATGAATTGTCCTGAATTGGGATCTGACCCCAATTAGCTCCAGTTCGCTCCAATCAGCTACTCAGGGCTTCGCGCACGAAATCAAGGCGGTCCTGGCCCCAGAACATTTTGTCGCCTACAAACAGCGTGGGGGCACCAAAAATGCCGCGTTCTACAGCGGCCTGGGTGTCGGCCTTGAGCTGGTCTTTCACCGGCTGCTCGCTGCACATCGCCAGCATGGCGGCGGCATCAAAACCTGCCTCTTGCCACACCGCGCCCACCGTGGCGGGGTCGTTCATGTTTTTGCTGTCCACCCATATGGACTTGAACATGGCCCGCATGAAGTCGCCAAAGCGCACATCGTTGCGCATTTGCAGACCCACTGCGGCGCGCATTAGCGTGATGGTGTTGATGGGGAAATGCGGATTCGGGTTGAGCGGCACGCCATAGCGCTGGGCGAAGCGCGCGAAGTCCTTGAACACGTACTTGCCTTTGGCCGGAATGGTGACCGGCGAGTGGTTGCCGGTGGCCTGGAACACGCCGCCCAGCAGCATCGGCTTCCACGCAACCGTGGCACCTGTTTCGGCTGCCAGTTTGGGCAACTGGGTGTAGGCCAGGTAGGCGGCCGGGCTGCCGAAGTCGAAATAGAAGTCAACGGTTTTTGAGTTCATGGCAGCACACTAGTGTTGGGAATAAGAAATCGTGAAGGAAAAGAGTTCGTGAAGGAAAAGAGAGATCGTGAAAATTTCGCCGTGAGCCCGCCGAGTTCGGTTCAGGTCAGGTCGGGCAGCGCAGCCGTAATCCTGGACGGCGAGACGCGCAGGCCTGGGATCGGGGCGCGCAGTAGATAGATTCATAGCTACAAAGTGTTGGGGACAGAGCTTGCCCGCTACGCGTGGCTGGTCTTTCCCACAAGGTTTAAAGTTTTGGGGACAGGGCTTGCCCGCTGCGCGTGGCTGCGGTCTTTCCCACAAGGTTTCAAAATTTCTCCATCCAGGGTCGTAAATCAAGCTCATGCGTCCATGCGTCGCGCGGCTGGTTGTGCAGCATCAAGTAGGCATCGGCAATGTGCTCGGGGTTGAGGATACCGTCTTGCGCCTTCAAGGCATAGCGCTCGGGAAAATTGTCGCGGATGAAGGCGGTGTCTATCGCGCCGTCAATGATGCTGTGCGCTACGTGGATGCCGCGCGGTCCCAGCTCGCGCGCCATGCTCTGCGCCAGTGCCCGCAAGGCATGCTTGGCACCGGCAAAGGCGGCAAAGTTGGCCGCGCCGCGAACGGAGGCAGTGGCGCCTGTGAAGATGATGGTTTGCTTGCGTTCGGCCCCTGCGCGTGTGACCATGCGTTTGGCGACCTCGCGGCCGTTGAGGAAACCGCCAAAGCAAGCCATTTCCCAAATCTTGAAGTACTTGCGCGCGGTTTCTTCCAGCACGCTGCTGGGCGCGTTGGCACCGATGTTGAACACCAGCACCTCAATCGGGCCGATGGTGGATTCAATCTGCTCCACCAGCGCCATCACTTCTTCTTCCTTGCGCGCGTCAGACGCAAAGCCATGGGCTTGCCCGCCATCCAGCTTGATCTGCTCGAGCAGCAGTTGCAGCTTGTTCAGGCTGCGCCGGGTGACGCAGGCCACATAGCCCTCGCGGGCAAAGCGGCGGGCAATGGCCCCACCGGTTGCGTCGCCTGCGCCGATGATGAGTGCGACCGGAGAAGACATGATCATTCCTTGAAGTAAACGATTTGATGCGTCGTCACCAGCAATGTACCTGCTTCATTCCAGAGTTGCGCGGTATGGTCGAAGTAGCCATTGCGAAAGGCTTGCCCGCGCGCCTGGCCGAACAGGTAGCCGGTACCGGTGCCCTGCAATTGCGCGGCATCGACATGAAAATAAATCGTCATCGACACGGTACCCAAAGGTGTCAAGCGTGCCCGGCGGCGCAGGATACGCGGCAAGAAAATATCAGACAGCGCCGTCAGCGACGCAAAGTCGAGCGGGCGCGGTGGATCGTCGCGCATCCAGAGCTGGGTCAGGCTGTCGCCACTGTCGCTGCCGTCCAGTTCGAGCGGGAAAAAGCCGTGAACAAACCGCAGCTCATAGCGATTAAGCCATTCCAATCGGCCGCGCGTGGAGGGCTGCGGCGTGTCGGCGGGTCGCGTCACCGTGGGCATGGCGACCTCCATGACACCCCAGGTGGTGCGGCGCAGCGCCGTCAATGCGGTGGCGGTGAGCACCGTCTGTCCGCCTTGCAGCACTTCAATCATCCAATGCTGTGTTGACCGGTTGGTTCGCGCCGGGCGTGCCTGCACTTCAAAAGCACCATCAGCCAGCGCCGCGCAGAAATTGATGGTGAATGAAACCGGGTCACCCAGACGCGCGGGATGCTGCAATACGGCATTGATGGCTTGTGCCGCCATCACGCCGCCAAACGGGCCGACCATATTGGCGTAGGCCGGGCTGGTGTGGCCCCGCCAGTGGCCGTCGGGCTGGTGCTGCAGGGCAATGGCCTCGTCAAAAGCATGAAGTGTCATGAAGTTATCCGTATTTAAACTCGCTCAAAAATGCCCGCCGCGCCCTGCCCCATGCCGATGCACATGGTGACCATGCCGTACTTGAGATGCTTGCGCGGCTGGTACCCAGGCCCAGATAAATTCACATTCCACCGGATGGATGCCGGCCTCGTCCGTCACCACGACGGACACATTCACTTCACCCTTGTCGCTGGCTTGCAGTGCCGCGCGTTGCTCTGGCGTGAGCACAGCCACGGCGCGCAGGGCACCGGTGGCGCGTTTTATGAACGCCATCTTCAGCTCTTTGGCCAGTGGGATGCAGTCGTCGCGCACATTCATGCCCACCACCATGCCGGTGGCAGTCTCGGCCAGCAGGTTCATGGCGGATGCGTGAATACCTTGCAGGTGATTTTGCACTTTGCGCTCGTTGGCCAGCGACACCTCGACACGCTCGGGTGACATTTCGATAAAGTGGATACCCGCCGTGCCGATGAAAGGCACCGCGCGGCGCAGCACGATGTTGCGGTACCAGGGCCGCGCAAACGCGGGCACCTCGGACAGGCGCTCTAGCTGGCGTTGCAGGCGGTTGGGGGGATATGTCATTTTGGGGAGGGATTCATTTAATCAATTGGGGACAGAGTTGGCCCATTTCATGTGGCTGCGGTCTGTCCCGCAAGGTCTTATTATTAGTTGCGGACAGAGCTGGCTCATTTCGTGTGGCTGCGGTCTGTCCCGCAAGGTTATTAGTTTCTCACTGGCTTGGCGGTAGACATCATCCCCATGATGCGTTCCTGGGTTTTGGGGTGCGTCAGCAGCGAGCAGAAGGCCTGGCGTTCCAGCGTCATCAAATATTCTTCGGTGACCAGGCTGCCGGCATCCACATCGCCACCACTTCGTTGATGGCAACATACAGCAGCTCGTCCTTGTGCGCCACGATGACATCTCTGTCCAGCAGGTAGCCGCAATTTGCGCACCCTTCACACCCGCGCCGAGCACGGCGACTTTTTTCACTGGGAATCGAGACATTATTTTTTCCTGACTTACTGAACACGTTCCCAGATCTGGGTCCGGCCGAAGGGGCCAATGGCACCACGCACTTCAAGTTTCTTGCCGCTTTCAATCGGCGTCAAGCGCAGCGTGTAGCTTTTGCCGTTTTCGGGGTCCAGAATTTTGCCGCCTTCCCAAATCTACTTGCCTTCGATTTTTTTGGCGCCACGGATGATCTCCATACCCAGCTTGGGCTTGCCCTTGCGGTCGTCCGTGCATTCATCGCAATTTGGGTCGCCACTGCTGGTCAATGATTTTTCGATCACTCCGGTGACGATGCCGCTGCCATCCACTCCAATTCGGATCTCGGCTTTGGCTTGGCCGGTCTTGTCGTCAACGCTGCGCCACAGTCCCTTTGGCGTCATCTGCGCCACGGCTTGACTTATTGTTACTACTAAACCAATAGCTAACCATGTCCTGTCCATAAAGGATTCTGGTTGTTTGTATAAAACAAAACGAAAAATTAGGCAAACACGGCATCTGTATCCATCAGTGCTTTGCCACCCACCCGAACAGTACGCAAGAGGGCTGCGGTCTCAGGGAATAGCTTGGCGAAATAAAAACGCGCGGTTTGCAACTTGGCCAGGTAGAACGGATCAGGATTATTCGCGGCGATTTCACGCAGTGCCACCTGCGCCATGCGCGTCCAGAAATAGCCAAACACCAGGTGACCCGCCACACGCAGGTAGTCCACCGCCGCAGCGCCCATTTCATCCGCGTTCTGAAAGGCCTTGAAACCCAGCTCGGCGGTCAGCTTGGTTATCTGGTCGCCCAGGTAGGCCAGCGGGTTGATGAACTCGGCCATCTTCTCGTTGACGCCTTCTTCTTCGACCAGCGCAGCAACAAGCAGGCCAAACCTTTTAAGCGTGGCACCATTATTGCCCAGCACCTTGCGCCCCAGCAGGTCAAGCGACTGAATGGTGTTGGTGCCCTCGTAAATCATGTTGATGCGGGCATCGCGCACAAACTGCTCCATGCCCCATTCCTTGATGTAGCCGTGGCCGCCAAACACCTGCTGGCACATGGACGTGGCGATCCAGCCGTTGTCGGTAAGGAAGGCCTTGACGATGGGCGTCAGCAGCGAGAGCATCTCGTCACTGTCCTTGCGCACTTTTTCATCCGGGTGGCTGTGCACTTTTTCCAGCAGCACGGCGCAGTAAATGGCCAGAGCACGGCCGCCCTCGGCATAAGCACGCGCGGTGAGCAGCATCTTGCGCACGTCGGGGTGCACGATGATCGGGTCGGCCGGCTTGTCTTTGGCCTTGGGGCCGGACAGACTGCGCATCTGGATGCGGTCTTTGGCGTAAGCCAGCGCATTTTGATAGGCAACTTCTGTCAGGCCCAGCGACTGGTTGCCC
>JANMVO010000590.1:0-3845 GCA_031392805.1 Rhodoferax sp.
GGAAGTCAACCAATACAGCCAGCAAACCGCCACCGTCATCGCACTGGACTTGAACGGTGATGGCGTCATCACCACCACCAAGAAAGAAACCGGCAACGGCGTGCTGTTTGACGTGGACAACGACGGTTTTGCGGAGGAGACGCACTGGATTGGTCTGATTACTCCTGAAACAATAGCTGCTTATGCACGCAGAAAAAGGGCTAGAGGCCGATTTATCTATAAAAATGCTGTAGGCACCAATGATGGGGATTGGGAGGTGGCGGCATGACGCGCAAGACCAAATTGATAGCCTTTGGATTCGCTGCCGTGACGGCACTGTTCGTAGGCGTTGTGCTTGCCTGGGTGTCCACCACGGCGATGCCACTGTCGCTTTACAAACCAGCGCTGCAACGCAGTATGACGGAGCAGGAGCGCTGGAAGCTCGACTTTGATTTGGCCAACGAAGCCAGTATGCGAGAACATAACAGCAGGCGCTTTGACGTACCAGGCTCTTTCGAAAAACGAGCCCGTTGGTTTGAAGAAACCGCCCAGTGGTATCCCATTGCCGATCTGATGCAGCAGATGATTGATTTTCGCAAGAGCGCAATGGTGAACAACGAACGCGCCTTTAACAAATTAGTGGAACTTGGCGAGCGGGGTGATGTGGGTGCGACCTGCGTGGCCTGGATGTTTTACCAACACTTCAACAAGGAAGACACGGCGAAGTGGCGGCATAAATATGAGCATGTTGCGCGGGCGGCACTGAAGCTGAAGGATTCAGGCCATCCGGTGTGCACGGGCATAGAGGGCGAGCTTTACGTAAGAGGTTCTCTGGGCTATCCACAGGATCGCAGTCTGGCGAAGCCGCACATGATTGCCAATGCAGTTGCAGGGTTTTCCGGTAGCCAAGAGTACATGGCAAACACGCATCTCTTTGAAAGCAAACTTTTTCAGCAAAACGATGTTGCACTGAACCTCTGCTGGAGGCGTGTCGCCGACATGAGCTCGCCAGTTGTGCAGTTCGATGCGATCTGTAGGGCATATAGAAATGGATATGACTTCGACAGAAATTTGAAGGAAATCGCCGTGCCTGCACATATCCAAAAAATTGCTAGCGAATGGTGTGAACCAACGCGAACTGTCACCGCGCAGACCTGCGCCGATCTTGAACTTCAAACCGAAAGAAAATAAATCATGACAACCTCAGCCAATAGTATTTACACCCAGCGCCAAAATTGGAATAACCAATTCACTGCTCTCGACAAAGCAAACACAGCAGCTGGAAATGCAGTTGCTGCATTTCAGACACTTGGAGGCATAACCACTCAGAATCCCAACGGAAACTTCACCTCTGACCAGCAAAAAGCTTATGACCAAGCCAAGCTGAATCATTTGAATGCCAATGCGGCGGTGGTCGGATTTTTGCGAGATACCAGCCTGAACATGTCTCGGGAGTCAGGCCGTTTGGCCTTGATCGCAGCGGATGCCTCGCTCAGTGCGTTTGACCGCAACAACGCCAATACCAGCAGCCAGGCTGTCGCTGAACAAGCCGCAGACTTTCTTGGTCTCAAAGCCACTCAAGGTTGGACCAATCCCACGCCGGTCGAATATCAAGTAGGCAACCGCGCACTGATCAGCAGTTCGGCTGGGCTGGTCGACCAGGCCAATCCGACTGGTTTTTTGGCTGGGTTGAAGACAGGCATCCAGCAGTGGATGGCCGATGTCAATACTGCCGGCGCGCAAAACGTACAAGCTCTCAGAGACAACGGCTTCGCGTTATCTGATGTTGACGCCTGCATCGCCGCCGTCAACAAAATCAAAACTTCTGTACTCAAGAATTTTCTACCAACGCCAGATGCTTTAAAGAACGGCCCCAGCTTTCTTGTTGATCCTACCAACCCGCTGAACCCACTCGATTGGGAAAAGAAATCCGTCGGCGAGCGGCTTTGGAGCAAGGGCCTCGGAAGCACTGTCAATGTTGACGCAGCTATGTGTCGGCTGATTTTCAGCAAACAAGATGGCTTGGAATTGATGCAACAGTTTGGACTGGTGGATTCTGAGTTCCTGCGTCAACTGGATGCCTTGAGTGGAGATATTGTGCTGGCGGTGCCGCGACAGCTCTTTGATCGTGTATTCACCAACGACGTGGCGCTTGATCAGGTCTCGACGCTAGGCTCATTAGCGCAATTCGACTCGCGGGTTTTGGCAACCGCCACTCAAATGACTTCGCCGGGCGGGTTCCAGGGGGTCTATGCGAGTAGTCTCAAGGACCAAGCGCTGGATGCTCTTGACGGTGCGGTCATCGGTCAAAATAGCTTTGAAGTCACTGCAGGACAATTACGTTTCAACAGCACTGCTGACTCGCTTCAGTCAGTGTTTCTGGCATCGCTGGATGTTGGCAATGTCACTGTAAGCGATGCCGGGCCGGGTTGGAGCCCCTTCCATCTCAGAAGCATTGAGACGGTCAACGGCCAACTGCCCTTAGCCGCCAACGCCGGTCTTGCCAACGCTGCGTTGGCCGAGCAGGGCTTTGATTTGCGTGCTGTTCTTTTAACCCCAGGGCGGGTCTTGCCTTATGTCGAAGCGGCAGACCCCACCAACCCCGACGGCACCATCGCCAGCCTGGTCGCCGTCACAGGCCGCGTTGACTGGTGGAACGACCCCGCCATCGGCACTTTGGCCAGTGACACGGTGAGTTTGATTTCAGCCCTGCGCGGCGGCAAACCCCTGCCCATCGCCACCGCAGGCCTCAACTTTGCAAGCCACCACCTGGCCGACCCGGCAGTGGCCGACATCGCAGCCGCCCTGTCGGGCGTGGGCAGCCTGAAAGGCCTGGTCGATGCATTGGAGAAGGGCGACCTGGGGCGCATCCTGATTGATGGCGGGGGTGTGGCGCGCAGTGCGATCACCATTTACGGCAATAGCCTTCAGCAAGAAATCATCGGCCAGTACGGCAGCATCACCGCAGCGCGCTTTGCCATTGATGAAGGCGATGAAATTGCGGGCCAGATCATTGGCAAATTTGACGGCGCCACTGCCCTGCTCAAAGGCCTGGGCCAGGCCATTGCCGTGCTCAACATCATCAACAGCGTCATCAATGGCGACGTCAAAGGCGCGCTCATCGCTGCCGCTGTCCTCTACTTTGAAGAAACAGGCCCGATTATCGGCGCCATCCTCACCGCCATTGACTACCTGTATGGCTCCTTCTTCCCCAACGAGCACCAGTTCGAAGCCAATGGCCGCTATGTGGGTGGCGCCAACGGTGAGATCACTGTGCAGGTTGACAACGTCAACGGCGGGGCATTCATCCCCTTCGTAGACCGGATGACCCTCTTTCTGGACCAAACCAGAAAACAGGCCACCGAGATTGGCAAACTCAACGGCCAGCCGATGGGCGTGATTGCCGAGCGGCTGCCGACCATTGAATTCAAGCAGGATGTGATGTTCCTGCGCTTCTCGGACCCGCTGTCGGGCCAGAGCTTTGTCAGGACGTTTGACCTGCATGGCAAGTACCTGGCACCGGGGTATGTGGAGAACGTGCTGGACAACGACCAGACCAGCATCCTGGTCAGCCCGTGGGGTTCAAATCCGGATAACCCCTTTGCCAACCGCAGCGCGAACCCCCAAGACATCAACCCTGGCAACCAGATTGCCCAGAGCAAAATCTTCTTTGACAACATCGCCCAGCAGTACAGCGATGCGGTGACAGCCAGCGGGGCAATTGCGCCACTGTGGGAGGTGGAGACCGTCAACCTGCAGCGCCTCAGCGGCTACCAGCACGCGGGCCAGACCACGGAAGCCATTGCCCATGAGAACGGCACCGGCTACAGCCTGTACTACGGTGCCCCGGGGGATGCCCGCCCGGG
>JANMVO010000694.1:0-3935 GCA_031392805.1 Rhodoferax sp.
TGCACCCTGGAACAGCACCTTCTTGATGCCGTAAACATGGGGGCTGTGCGGGTCTTCGGCCTGCTCGCACTTGGCGTGGTGCTTGCGGTGAATGGACGCCCACTCCTTGGTCACCTGACCGGTGGTCAGCCACAGCCATAAACGGAAGAAATGCGATGCAACTGGATGCAAGTCCAGCGCGCGGTGCGCCTGATGCCGATGCAGGAAAACGGTGACACTGATCATGGTGACATGCGTCATGACCAGCGTGAATAGAACAATCTGCCACCAGGCAAGGCTCCACGCGCCATGGCCCAGCCACTCAATGGCCGAATTCAACACAGTCCAGTCGGGTAACAACATATTGGAGGGGTCTCTCAACGAAGTTTATTAATATTCATGCGCGCTTGGCACCAAAGCCTGTCGATTTTATAGCCTTTGGAAAATTTTGGCTACCAATACCCTTCAAAATAGCCAAGGGAGTCTAAATACTGGCATATCAAATTTAAGTTTTACTTTTTTTGCCAAACTGCGGCAAAAAAGCCGTCTGTGCCATGGCGATGGGGCCATAGTCGAAGATATGTTTGCCCATTTACACCACCACTGCACAAGTTGGCAGCATCTTCAACCTTTAGATTGGACAGAACCTCGCCCGCTTCAAGTGGGGCGAACTCACTATTTGCAGCGGTAAAGGCTTGCGCTATCGCTTCGTTTTCTTGAGGCAGAAAACTACAGGTGGCATAAACCAGGCGACCACCAGGCTTCACCAGCCGTGCCGCACTGTGCAAAATAGCAGCTTGGCGGACTGCCATTTGTTCTACCACCTGCATGTTCTGACGCCACTTGAGGTCAGGGTTGCGGCGCAATGTGCCCAAGCCAGAGCACGGGGCATCCACCAGGACCCGGTCTATCTTGCCAGCCAGTCGCTTGACGCGGTCATCGCGCTCATGGGCAATGGCGGCTGGGTGAACATTGGACAGACCGCTGCGTTTCAGGCGGGGTTTGAGTGCATCCAGGCGATGGGCTGAGGTGTCAAACGCGTACAGACGGCCAGTGCTGCGCATGCCCGCGCCAATGGCCAGCGTTTTGCCGCCCGCACCGGCACAAAAATCAACCACCATTTCTCCGCGCTTGGCGTCCAGCAGCATGACCAATAGCTGTGAGCCCTCATCCTGCACTTCAAAATCGCCGCGAGTGAAGGATTCCAGTTTGTTCAAATTCGGCTTGCCCGCAATCCGAAGTCCCCACGGAGAGTAAGGCGTTGGCAGCGCCTTGATGCCGGCCTTGGCCAATTCTTTTTGCACGTCGGCGCGCTTGGCGTTGAGCGCATTGACGCGCAAATCCAGCCCGGCACCCAGGTTAAGGCTCTCCACCAGGGGCCAGAACCCCCCACTCAACGGCGCACTCAACGGCACATTCAAGGGTCCCGCCAATTGTTCTTTGAGCGGCTGCACCAGCCAATCCGGCAGGTTGTGGCGGTGGCGTTCCATCAGATCGGCCACCACGACCTTGTCACACTGCTCCAACCAGTTTTTCTCAGTTTCGGTCAGCGCGCTCATCAGAAAATCTCGCGGGCCATAAAAGCCCTGAATCGCCAGGCGACGTTCTCTGGAGCCACTGCCGCTGGGTGCGAAGTGGTCAAACAGCAGTTTTTTGCGCAAAACCGTGTAGACGGTCTCGGCAATAGTGGCGCGCTCTCGCGGGCCCAGTCCCTTGTTGTCACGGAAAAAACGCTGCACAGTCGCGTCCGCAGAATTGTCAAATTTAAGGGTGAGCCTGACGAGCTCAGAACAGGCGTCAAGCAGGGCTTTAGGATGCATAAGCTTTGATTGTCCCACGCGCCCCCACCCCTTCCCGATGCGCTCGCGCCTTGCCAACGCAATGCTGATGCCCTGCTCTCGTCCACTTATGCACTTATCAATCTAACCGGTCCATCGCCATGCCTGACGCCCTGCCTGCCAAGGAAGTACGGATTTACTCATTGTGGATTCGTGGCGCTTGGGTTGGGATGGGCGGCAAGGCGCATTTCCAGCAAATATCGGGAATATTTGCAAAAAAATCAAACACCGCAGACCGCCCAAGCCAAGTGATCACCGGCCGCGAGGAATAAATCCGCGCTTCCATTGGTGATTGAAAACGGCATCTGGCCCTAGTCAATAGGTCTTTATTAGCTATATTTTTTGTAGCAACTCAAAAATGGCCCGTGGATAAATCAAATGCTCCTGCGTGAGCACTCTGGCGGCCAGCGTGTTGGCCGTGTCACCTGCCAGCAAGGGCACCACCGCCTGCGCCAGAATCGGGCCGTGGTCCAGTTCGACCGTCACCTGATGCACGCTGGTGCCCGCAACTTTGCAACCTGCGTCAATCGCGCGCTGGTGGGTTTTCAAGCCGGGGAAGGCAGGCAACAGCGACGGGTGAATATTGACCAGCCGCCCTTCATATCGCTGCACAAATCCGGGTGTGAGAATGCGCATGAAGCCTGCCAGCACCACCAGCGCGGGTCGGCCGCTGGGGTCATGACGGTCAATAGCGGCAGCCAGGGCCGCGTCAAACGCTTCGCGTGTCGCATACGCTTTGTGGTCCAGCACCTGGGCGGCAAGGCCCTGCTCACGCGCAAAATCGAGGCCTTTCGCGTCTGCCCTGTTGCTGATGACGGCCGCAATGCGCGCACTATTTTTATGGGCCCAATCATCGCGCTGCGCCGCCTTGACGATGGCTTGCATGTTGGAGCCAACGCCTGAGATCAAAATAACAATATTTTTCATGTGTGCAATATTTGTGTGGCGATGCCTCACCGCTTCAAGGCATCGCCTCGCTGGCGCCTCAACAGATCAGGATTATCACTTTGCCAGATTCAATGGACCCAATCAAAGCCATGACACTACCAGCACCAGCCGTACCCCCCAATGCACTGCCCGACGCCACACCTTCCATGCGCACTTTCGGGCTGTCAGCCGACGAAGCACGCGTGCTCGGCACGCTGATGGAAAAAGCCCGCACCGTGCCCGACAGCTACCCGTTGACGCTCAATTCGCTGGTCCTCGGTTGCAACCAGAAAAGCAGCCGCGAACCCCCCATGAACGTGACCGAGGCGCAGGCTGCTGCGGCGCTGGACCGCCTGAAATCCCTCAATTTAGTGCGCGAATCCAGTGGCAGCCGGGTCACCCGCTTTGAGCATAATTTTCAGCGCGGTGTCGGTGTGCCGGAACAGTCGGCCGTGCTGCTGGGCCTTTTGATGCTGCGCGGCCCCCAAACTGCGGGCGAGCTGCGCCTGAACAGCGAGCGCTGGTACCGGTTTGCCGACATCTCTTCGGTGGATGGGTTTCTGGAAGAATTGCAGGCGCGCGGGTTGGAAAAGGGCGGCCCCCTCGTGGTCAAACTGCCGCGCGCGCCCGGCGCCCGTGAACAACGCTGGGCGCATTTGCTGTGTGGCCCGGTGGATATGGCGCAAGCGGCTGTTGACGATGACACACCCACAAGCCAAACCGGCTCAAAAGCCGAACTCGCAGAACGCCTGGGGATACTCGAAAACGAAGTGGCGCAACTGCGCCAAACGGTGCAAAAATTATGCTCTGAATTGGGAATGTCGCCATCTGGACAGGCCTAAACGAACGACCGTGCTAAAACCCCAACTCGCCCAACCAGACCCTTTTTTGGAGCCCTTTTATGGACCTGGCATTTACCCCCGAAGAACAGACATTTCGTGACGAAATTCAAGCCTGGGTTGCAGCGAATTTGCCGTCCAGCATTTCTTACAAAGTCCACAACGCGCTTCATCTGACGCGCGAGGATCAGCAGAGCTGGGCCAAAATCCTCGGCAAAAAAGGCTGGCTCGGCCACGCCTGGCCGAAAGCGTTTGGCGGACCGGGCTGGAACGCCATCCAAAAGCATTTATTTGAAGAAGAGTGCGCGATGGCCGGTGCCCCGCGCGTGGTTCCGTTTGGGCCGGTGATGGT
>JANMVO010000597.1:0-4756 GCA_031392805.1 Rhodoferax sp.
TACTACACCCAGGTGTTTCGCCGCTATGAGCTGAGAGACAAGATGCGGATCTTTTTTGAGCAATTCGATTTGCTGCTCACGCCGACCTTGCCGTGTGCCGCGTTTGACGTGGGCCGGAACACGCCGCCCCAGCTGCCTGGCCGCAATATCGTGGACTGGGTCTACTACACCTACCCATTCAACCTGACCGGCCAGCCGGCCGCCTCGATCCCCGCCGGTTGCACCCGCGCTGGCTTGCCTGTGGGGCTGCAAATGGTGGCCAGAAGCCACTGTGAAACCGATATTTTTCGCGCGGCGGCGGCGTTTGAGGCAGCCCAGCCTTGGTTGCTATATTATAAATAGCTAACTATGCAGGGTAGACGAGGGCTATAGGCATATTTTACCTCCTAAATGGTAAAACAGACATCCACGGCTCACGTGACCTGCTGCGGCGAGAGGTGCAGCAAGTCCAGCCCGGTAAAGCGTTTGAAATCGCCATCAAACGACACCAACCGAAGGTTGCCCACCATTGCAAAGGCGGCCAGGTAGGCATCGGTCCAGAGGTGGTGCACAAAGCCGGGTGCGCAGCTCAGAGCACAGAAGCGGTCGTCAAGCCCCGGCGGTTCGGGTAGCCAGCGGATGATGGGCAGTGACAGAAACTGCCGGTAGGTGATCCATGCTTCGTGGGGACTCAGCGGGTTCGGTAGCGCTTTGGCTTTTGTGCACAGACGCAGAAAACCGTTGGCGGTGATGCGGCAAAAGGCGCGGCTTTGCACCGTGGCATCGGCCCAATAGCGGCTGGCGGCCGCGTGGTGAATGTGGCGTTTGTCAATCAGCGCCAGCCAGACGTTGATGTCAGGCAAATCGTTCATTGACCGGTAGCCCCGCTGAGCACCCGCTGGTATTGCGCCAGATCTTCATCGTCAAGAATGGCATGGAGCTCTGCGTTAGTCAGATACGGGGTTACCGTGCCGTCTGCCTCACGCGCGAAGGGAATCGGGTAGACCGTAAACCGCTCCATCGCACCGGGCAAGTTGCTTTGTTGTTGATCCGCCATGGGTGCATTCACACCAGCGGCCAGCCCGCGCTGAATCAACTGGGTGACCAGTTCTTTGAGCATTAAACCGTTGAGTGCGGCCTGTGCTTTGAGTTGCCGAAAGGTCTCGTCGGGAAGATCAAGGGTGGTGCGCATAAAAACACTTTTACATTAAAAAATCACATGATATAAGGTTCAAGCAACATCGTGTTCTGCACGGACTGGGTTTCTGGCTGCTCTCGTGTCAGCACAAAACCCGGCTCGAAGGCAGCCAGACCGGCCTCAAGTGTTTGCCAGGGCTGATTTTTGGGCGGCGACTGCTCCCTGTTGTCAATTGAAGTTGCGCCAAAGTGATAGCTACTTGCACCGTATCTACGTGGTCTATCGCCGCATTTGGCATAAATTCAAAGGGAGAGCGAGAACTGGGAATGCCCCAGTAGCTCGCGCCGAACCATGGGCGACAGCCCCTCGCCTTTGACAAAGGGGTTGTCTGCCAGAGCCGCGCGCAGGGCCTTGCGCCTGCCAATGCCCTTTTGCATGGCTTGGCCGGGTGGTGGCTACGGTCATGGTGTACAGCCACCAGCGCTCTTCGGGGGCCAGCGCCTCCCAGTTGTGCAGGGCGTTTGTCAGCCGCAGCACGTCGGCGTTTTGGGCCAGCGCCGCAATTGCGACATCGGCAAAACCAGAGTGACGGCCCTGCGCCATGGCGGCATCGGAAATTTGCCCCGCGAGCCGGGCGGCGCGTGCGTCCAGCGGCAGGATGCGATTTGCATAGGAGGCCAGCGACCGGTCCAGCCAGCGGTGAAGCCGGTCGGCGCGCTCATAGCGCCGGGTCTATGGGTCTGATACGGTTTGATTGATGATTTCGTTTGCTCTTATAAAAATAGCTTACTATGTATATTCCACGAGGACTAAAGGCATATTTGACCCATTAATTGCCAATTTCTTGATTTTGCAGGTGTTTTGGGGCTATCGCATGGAGAGTGGAATGGAGGGTGGCATGCTGAGCAAATCCCGTAAAAACGGCCATTCAGTCTGGACCCTCCACGCAACCGGAATCACCCCCCCCATTGCTGCGGCGCATTGATGGTAAAAGCAGGCGCATGAACAATGAATTCGCATTCCAAAGTGCCCTGGAACTGTCACGCGCGGTCGCCTGCCGCCAGGTGTCTCCGGTCGAGCTGATCCAGGCTACGCTGGCCCGGGTCGAACTGCTCAACCCCGGACTTAACTGTATTGGGGCCTACGCCCCAGAACAGGCGCTGGAAGCGGCGAGGAAGGCCGAGCACGCCCTGATGGCTGGCCAGCCGGTTGGCAGATTGCATGGTCTGCCCATCTCAATCAAGGACCTGATTGCGGTCAAGGACCTCAAGTGTTCCTTTGGATCACGCGTCATGGCGGACAACGTGGCCACGGTGGATGCGCCTTCGGTTGAGCGCATTCGCTCGACCGGCGCATGCATCATCGGCAGAACGAGCCCCAGCGAGTTTGGCTGCAGAAAAGACTGGGGGGTCAAAAAGACTGGGGGGTCAGGTCATGCAATAACACATATGTGAAACCGCAAGTCCATAGCCTCATGCGAGGCAAGCTTAGCGCCAATCAAGCCAAGAGCGTTAGGACTATCCTGCCATTCACTGGGACAATCTTGCGCCCCACCTGCTAGTCGCTCGGGAGACGCCGAACTGGCGCTGGAAGACGCGGGTGAAATACGAGAGATCGTTGACGCCGACTGCATCAGCGACGGTCTTGAGCAGTGCTCCGGGTTGTGCACGGTGAAGCACAGCAGCGCTCGGGCGTATGCGCCAGCAGACGATAGGGGTTTGCTCGCCAGACAATAGCTTGAATGCTTGGCAGTCAGGTCTTGCAATCAAGCAAATGCATCATTGCAAGACCTGACCCCTTTGACTGACCCCTTTGACCGCTTGACCCCTTTGACCGCTTTAGTTGTTCCCACCTTCGGCGCAGGCGCCGACGTTGCATCATTGCAAGACCCGATCCCGCCACGATTCCACCCTACGCGCTGATTTGGATTTGCGATTTGACCCCTGATTTCTGATTTGCTGAGAGCCATTCTACTTTGAGCCCCTTTATTCATCTAGTATGAAAACAGCGCACGGCGACACGGGGAAAGGTACGCTCTTGTTTGGCGAGCATTTCCTTATCGAGCGCGGCGATGGTCATTTTGCCGACGATATTGTCTTCGGACGTTTGGTACGAGCGGTTGATAATCTTCCGTGCGCGCTTGAAGGAGAGGACGGCGGCAGCGGTAGTAGGGCCATAAAGCTTCTTTGAGAGTTCATCCTCATTTATTTCCAAGCCGTCCAAGTCTTTCACGGCGACCTGTATTCTTGCCACGTGGTCTCCGCTTTCGCCGGGAACAACGTGTGCCGAGTCCAATGTCAGGGTTCTCTGAAGCCTCTGATCAGGCTTAAAAATGTTCGATTTCAGTGCCATCCCACAACTCCCATGTGTAAGTAACTGCTGCGATCTGCTGCGTCATCTTTAGGTTGGATTCACCGTATCTATCTCGAATTGAAACAGCCTTGACGAACGTGGAAAAACATTCCCCTGCATGAGCCCACCATTCTGAAAGTGTTCCAAGCCCATTAAGTGGCCAAGCTCATGCGCAATCACCATCGGCGTGCCCCCCGCTGAACCCTGTCCGTTATCTTCACAGAAGCAAAATTGTGTGCCCATAAAGGCAAGTCCGCCGACATCACTGCCGGGAGAAACAATGTTCCAGCAAAGATAGATAACAAAGTCAGCTGCAAAGGCTCCCAGAGGCGTTGCATCAATGATGGCATTCCTTACCGTTTGGTTCTCCGGTCGCAATGGATTGCCAAGATCTTTCATGACATTAACATCAAAGCCGCGTGGCGTATGTTCTACCAGAACGACATTCGCTTGCTGAAGGAACGTCTGCGCGCCCTTAGCAATAATTTTTGGAACGTCTTCGCGAAAAAACGATGAAGAGCGACGAATGTCTGAGACGAGGCAAAAATTAAAGGTTCTCTCGAATGGCATCTTTGTGGATACAGTCAAGGTGGCGATCTCCTTGCCAACGTTGTCTTCTAAAATGAGGGTAGTTCTTCCTGATGTGTCGCCGAAGATTTCGAATGTCGTTTTCGAATCGGGCGGAAGGTTGATCTGGAAGGGAGTTGGTGAAGCATTGAATGGTTTCGTGCTCCGCGCGTTGCGCAAACTTGCAAATTGTGGGGTTCCGACACGCAACTTCCCCCCTCGACCATCTGTCACGACGGCCATGAAACGTAATTGGCCGACCGGGACCATTTGATAGAGCGCCTCGGCATCGAAACCGTCGAAATCCCCAAAGGGGCCCGTATTGGGCTTGTCGAATCTGGTTCCCATCGCCGAGTCTCCTGTAGGATCTACACGCTAGTAGTTATGAAGTTAGGCCAACGGTAAGTAAGCGTTCTGGACCAAGTTCATAAGCGCATTCGTTACTTGCACTATAGCCTGAGCACGGAAAAAGTCTACCTTTACTGGGTCAAATTTTTCATCCGCTGGCACGGGCGCAGCGGGCCGATGCGGCATCCGCGCGATAGGGGCGGGTCTGAGTTCGAGGCGTTTCTCATCATGCTGGCGAGCCAGCGCAGGGTTGCAACTTCTACCCACAACCAGGCCTTGAGCGCTTTGTTGTTCCTTGTTGTTCCTGCATCGCGCAGTCTTGAATATGGATTTGCCGTGGCTGGACGGCATCAACCGCCCGGCCAACCAGCG
>JANMVO010000622.1:0-1917 GCA_031392805.1 Rhodoferax sp.
GTCATCGTAGGTGAAGCAGGCACTCTGCTGACCATGGAACGCCAAGATCTGAGCCAAACCCCGGAACTGGCCGGAGGAGCCGAAGCAACCGTGCACCAGGACATTAACCGGCTGACTGGAATCCAGACGCAGACTGCGATCAGGATTATCGGTGCACGGCCCGAGGCCGGGAATGGCGAGGGTGACGTCTGCCGGTGGCAGGCGACCCGGATCGATCTCGAAATAGGCCGGATCCCGCGCTTGATGCGAGGCGCAGCCCCCAAGCAAGGCAAGAAGTGTGATGAGCGTGGCAAGAGGTCTCATGACAGGCCTTAAGACGAAAGGGGTACATCGACAGTTTGAGAGTTTAGCCCCCCGATGGCGGATGTATGCTGCTCGGGATCAATTGATTGGCGTAATTAAAGTGCCGTCACCGTTTAGCCTTCCAGACCTCAGCTTCGTTGGCAGGTTGACCGCGAATCAAACGCAGGTCTGTCAAAACGCCGCGTCGTGATGCGCCACACCGTTTGGGTGTTTACCGCCATCAGGCAAACACACCGTGCTCAATGCGCCCCAAAGTGTAGAGCACGGCCACCGCGCCAAGGTCTGTGTCAAGCAGCGATAGGGGAGTTGCCCCGCCCAGTGAGGCATTTGGATGTTTGAGCCAATCCAGTGCTTCAGGCGCGCATCCCGGTTACAGCAGCCCGCAGCCCCTGGCCGCGTTGATGGTCATGTTGCAGCGCTCCACCAGGGCATCGGTGCATGAGACATGGTTTGATGACATCAGCATTCTGGACACCGCGGGATTCCAGCACTCACACATGCACGGTCATCGTCAATTGACCGGCCTGTATCGGCTGGGTCTGGCGGTGAAGAACAATGGGAGGCTGGCAAGTTTTGACCAACGCATCCCGATAAGCGCGGTTCTAGGCGCGCGGCCAGAACAAATAGTGACGCGATAGCAACCTGCCCCCAGCAGCGCTATACTTAGTCCATGATCCTAGTCCATAGCGCAAAACCCTCTGACAATGCACCTCTCGTCAACGTCCACGACGCCAAAACGCATTTCTCAAAACTGCTTGAACTGGCCCACGCAGGGCAAGAAATCATCTTGGCCAAAGCCGGTGTGCCCTATGCCCGGCTGGTGCCGCTGGCTCCCGTCGCAACTCAACGCAAGGCGGGGCGGCTGGCGGGACGGGTGGGTGCCGCTTTTTTTGATCCTTTGCCTGAGAACGAATTGCAAGCCTGGGACCGGGCATGAAGCTGTTGCTGGACACCCACGCCCTGTTGTGGTGGTGGACCAATGACGCGCAACTCTCAGCCAAGACGAAGCGTGCCATTGCCAATGACAGCAACGCAATTCTGGTGAGCGCCGCCAGCGCGTGGGAGATTGCAACCAAGACGCGGCTGGGCAAGCTGGACATCGGCCCGCTGGCGCTCGCCCGCTTTGCAGACCTTGTCCAAGCCGACGGTTTCGAGCATTTGCCAATGACGTGGCAGCACTGCGTGCACGCAGGCGGGCTGTCACTGGACCACCGCGATCCGTTTGACCGCATGCTGGCTGCGCAAAGCCTGCTTGAAGACGCAATGCTCGTGACCAAAGACACTGCATTCGCCATGTTTGGCACACGGGTGTTTTGGTAAGTTTTGCCTGCATAAATAGGAGCCTGCGACAACATGAACGACGCCTTGAAAACCACACCCAATCCCGCCATCAACCCCGCCATGAACTCAACACTCAACCGCCAAACCCTGGGCGACCTGCTGCGCCGCACGGCCCAGCGCGACCCGCACAAACTGGCCATCCGCTGCGGTGCCACCGACTGGACTTACCGCGAGTTTGACGATGTCTGCAACCGCTTTGCATCGGGGCTGGCGTCCATCGGCGTGGGCTCAGGCGACCGCGTGGCGGTGCTGGCGCGCAATTCGCATGGCTTT
>JANMVO010000630.1:0-4409 GCA_031392805.1 Rhodoferax sp.
CGCTTCGGTACTCGGAATCGGGACTCGTGTCGCAGGGCCAACTTACGACGACCTGTACACCGGGCTTTGGCATCACTCGGCTGCCCCGAACCTGTAGCCACTACGGGTAGTACCCTTGGGTGTCAACCGGATAGGCATGGATTGAATGTCGCACGACAGGTTCTTCATTGAAAGCGTCAGATTAAAAGCTGGTTTTCGAACACTTTGTTTTGCTCTAAACAGGCATCATTGATTCTAAATCCTTCATCTCCCCAATCAATATGATGATCGACAAGATGCTCCTGCTTTACAGTGAAATTGCCGTCTTAGGAAGCAAAATTGAGAAGACTAAAGGTGCATGTCTGTGCGCCAATTATCAGCTCTTCGCTGAATTGCTTACCGACAAGGACACCGGCATTTTGATTTGCGATCCTGCCCGTGGGCAACGCATCTAAACAATGCTAACAACCAGTCAAGGCGCGATCCACCTCGGCTTATCCGAGCGCAAGGTCTACAACCTTGCGGCGTCGGGGCGAAGTGGTTTGCGTGTGGAGAAGGTTGAGATAAGCGGAGGAGTGGAAAGTCGACACGCTGGCAGCAAGGGCACCGAGATCACACGAATTGAGTTTAGTTACCAGGATGCACCATGAATGAATCAGAAACCATGCGGACAGAAATTGCCAGGGTGATGAGCCGCGCTCACCCGCCGTTGATCATGTGCCTGGAGGATGTAGCTGATCTACTGGGCATGTCTTACAACTACGTCAAGAATGATATTCAGCACCAGCCGGATTTCCCTCCAAAGCTGGACCGCTTCAAGTCACCGCGCTGGAGCCGGGAGTCTGTGCTTGAGTGGGCCAAGGTGTCAGCATGACATGGTCTGAGGAGTGTGGTTTCAATCCATGCCCGGCATCACTGCCGGGCGACACTGTCACTTTTGAAGCGGCCCGCGCCATTGGTTGAGAAACGAGATGACACAAGAAACGATCAACATCAAGTATTGGAGCAGCGACGACTGCGTTATGCTGATGGCCAAAGGGCACCACGACAAAGAAGCGTTCAAGGCGGCAGCGCTTACCTATTGGGGCAAGCCGCTTGTCGGCTTTGACAGCCAGCGCACTTCTGGTGGCGCTTGGTGCCTTGCAGGCCCAGCGAAGACTACAGAGGCATGTATCACGAGGCGATACCGAACTCTCGTGGTGCTTTCAAGGTGACGGCGCTTACGCAACAGTGACGCCGAACGTAATCTAGACTGTATCAGCCTAGATTCTTGGCAATGTCTGAGGCTGTTTTCCGGTAGTAAATTTGGAGGCTGCGGATGTCCCGATGCCCGATCATCCGGGCCAGGTCATGGATATCCAGCTTCTTTGCCAGCGCCGTGATGGCGTTGGCCCGACTGTCATGAAAATGCAAATTCTCGATCTTGCATTTATTGCGCGCCTTGCGGAATAGCGCGTCCCGGCTGGCGGCGCCGACGGTGAACACCTGCGCCGGGTCCAGCCCCTTGAGTGATGCCAGCAGCTTCACCGCCTGGGTGGACAGCCCCACGTCGCGCTGATCTCCGTTCTTGGTTTCTGGCAGGGTCACATATTGGGCATCAAGGTAGGTCCGGTCCCACGTCAGCCCCAGAATTTCACCGGCCCGCATCGCCGTCTCGAACGCCAGCAGCAGGGCCACTGCGACCTGGTGCTGCATCGTCTCGACCTTTCCCGAATAGCCCAACGCCTCAATGATCCGGGGCAGCTCATCGGCGACAAACATACGGCTTCGGTTTGGCGGTGAGGCAGGCTTTTTGACGTCGCCGATGGGGTTGACCTTGATCATGCCCCAGTCGCGCCGGGCCGATTCCAGCACCGAGCGCAGGATCGTCATTTCTTTGCGCACCGTCGCCACGCTGACCTGCGCCATGCGCGTATCGCGGAACTTGCTCAGATCAGCCGCTGTGACGTCGGGCAACTGGCGCAGCACCGGCAGCAGGCCGGGGACCTTTGATAATGCCTTGAGCCGTTTGGCTTCGTTCGCTCCGCCCTTATGATCCGGGGCAACCTCTACAATGTACTTGTCAATGGCGTCCTGCAAGGTGGCTTTGACCGATCCGCGTTTCTGCTCGCGCAAGCGGGCTTCGATCATGTGCCCCCACGCTGCCGCGCGTGCCTTGGTGTCAAACATCTGGGATTCGGGGGCATGCCCGGCCAAGCGTACCTTGCACTGCCAGCCGGACGGGAATTTGATGATCGTTGGCATTGGACAGTTTTTGGACAGTTCTATCATACTAGACCATCTTTCATAGTCCCCGTCTTTCTGGTTTCTCCTCTGAAACGGCACTTCAGCGCATGCTTAGGGATGGTTTAGACGCCCTTCCTGGGCACCAAATATAGTCTTAAATTTTTATTTTTTTGACTACTGGTTTTAAAAAGAAGCCGCTTCGATTGAAGCGGCTTCTTTATTGCCGGCATGAAAATCAAATTCCCCTGCCCATCCGGAAATTATCCAAAAGTTGTCAGAAATTATCACCATTGGGTCAGATTGGGTCAGATGGGGGCAGCAATTAAATCGTGCCCCTGCGTCCCCACAATACGCGCCCGGGTGAACTCACCCACTTTGAGCGTCTTGCTGATTTTGTCGGGCGGCAACAGCTTCACGGTGCCGTCAATCTCAGGCGCATCCGCGTAGGTTCGGCCAACACCGCCTTTTTTACCCATGCCGGGCGCTGAATCCACCAGCACCTGCATCGTGGCACCGATGCGTTTTTGCAGTTTGGCAGCCGACACGGCTTCAGCCACCGCCATAAACCGCGCGCGCCTCTCTTCCCGCAGTTCGGGTGGCAACATGCCACCAATCGCATTGGCCACTGCGCCATCTACCGGGCTATAGGCAAAACACCCTGCACGGTCAATTTTTGCTTCTTTCATGAAGTCCAGCAGATGGGCAAACTCTTCTTCAGTCTCACCCGGAAAGCCCGCAATAAAGCTGCTGCGAATCACTATTTCAGGGCAAGCCTCGCGCCAGCGTTGAATGCGCTCCAGATTCTTCTCGCCGCAAGCCGGGCGCTTCATGCGTTTGAGCACATCGGGGTGGCTGTGTTGCAGCGGCACGTCCAGATAGGGCAACACCCGGCCCGTGGCCATCAGCGGCAAAATGGCATCCACGCTGGGGTACGGGTACACGTAATGCAGCCTTACCCACGCGCCGAAGGGTTCAGCAATTTCACCGAGTGCCTGCACCAGTTCCAGCATGCGCGTCTTGATGGGCTTGCCATCCCAAAAGCCGGTGCGGTACTTCACGTCGACCCCATAGGCTGAGGTGTCCTGGCTGATGACCAGCAACTCTTTCACGCCGCCTTCAAACAAAGCACGGGCATCGCCCAGCACATCGCCAATCGGGCGTGACACCAGATCGCCGCGCATTGACGGAATGATGCAAAACGTGCAGCGGTGGTTGCAGCCTTCGCTGATCTTCAGATAGGCGTAATGCCGGGGCGTGAGCTTGATGCCGGCCACACCAAAAGAGTTTGCAAAGGTGTTGGGCACCAGGTCCACAAACGGGTCATGCGGCTTGGGCAAGTTCAGATGCACCGCGTCCATCACTTCCTGCGTGGCGTGCGGGCCGGTCACCGCCAACACGCTGGGATGCATTTGCCGCACCAGATTGCCGCCACCAGCGCCTGACTTGGCACCCAGGCAACCTGTCACAATCACCCGGCCGTTCGCGGCCAGCGCTTCACCTATGGTGTCCAGGCTTTCCTTGACCGCATCGTCGATGAAACCGCAGGTGTTGACGATCACCAGATCTGCACCCTCAAACGTTTTGGACGTCTGATAACCCTCAGCACTGAGTTGCGTGAGGATCAATTCTGAGTCGGTCAGCGCTTTGGGGCAACCCAGGCTGACGAACCCGACTTTGGGGATATTTGAGGTTTGGATTTTGGGGGGGGAAAGGACTTCGCTCATCGCTCTATTGTCCCAGTATTCAATGGCCGTCGCGGGTCAACGTTTTACACCAAAAGTTTCAAGCATGTGTTCGGTTTGCTTTTGCATTTGTTCCTGCATCTGCACATACAGTTTTTTGGATTGCTCCAGGTTCTTGCCTATCAGCCCCTGGATCACTGGCGACTGCAAGCCCATGAATTGGGACCACATCTCGGGCGTGAGACTGCCCGGGTGCTCACCGGGCCGGGTCTGCGCCTCCATCAGGGTCTGAATGTTTTTCTCCAGATAGCCCCCCATGAAGCCCTGCATGGCATGCCCGTAAAAGCGGATCATGCTTGCCAGTACTTCGGGCGTGAACATGGGCGAGCCGCTACCCTCTTCTTCCAGAATGATCTGCAACAGGATGCTGCGCGTCAGGTCTTCACTGGTTTTGGCATCCAGCACCACAAAATGCTCACTGTCCATGACGAGCTGCTTGACCTCGGCCAGCGTGATGTAGGT
>JANMVO010000639.1:0-2041 GCA_031392805.1 Rhodoferax sp.
GGCAAGCCGCCTTTGATCGAGGCTGCCAGAACCGCCGGCTGGATGGCGCTGCTGGGCGCGCCGGTGATGGCCGTGCTGTTTGTGCTGTTCCCGCGGGTGGCGCCGCTGTGGGGTGTTCCGGGTGACGCGATGAGCGGGCGCAGCGGGCTGTCCAACAGCATGCAGGTCGGCAACATCGCCCGGCTGGCGCTGGACGAGAGCATTGCGATGCGGGTGCGCTTTGCCGGCACCGTGCCGCAACAGTCTGATTTGTATTTTCGCGGGCCTGTGCTGTCCACCTTTGACGGGCGGGAATGGCGGCCGCTGCGCTCTGGTTTTCCGGCGCGCCTGCAGGCGGCGGCTGACCTGCAGGTGGCGGGCACGCCGGTCAAATACGAGGTGACATTGGAGCCCCACAGCCGCCCCTGGCTGTTTGTTCTGGATGCCACGCCCAACAAACCAAAAATCACCGGCAATATCGTGGGCATAGAGGCCTCGATGACGCCCGAGTTGCAGTGGCTGGCAGACCGCCCCATCACCGACCTCACGCGCTACACGGCCGAGAGTTTCACTGATTTTCGCTTTGGACCCTTGCGCCAGATCGCCAGCCTGCAGGACTATGTTGACCTGCCAGCAGGCTTTAACCCACGTACGCTGCAACTCGCAACGCAGATACGGCATGACCCGCAACTGGCCACGGCAGGCGGTGCCGTGCTGGTCGCGGCCGTGCTGGAACGCCTGCGCACGGGTGGCTACAGCTACACGCTGGAGCCCGGCGTTTTTGGCCAGCACACGGCGGATGAATTCTGGTTCGACCGCAAGGAAGGTTTTTGCGAACACATTGCCGCAAGCTTCGTCATTCTCATGCGCGCGCTGGACGTGCCCGCACGCGTGGTTACCGGCTACCAGGGTGGCGAGCGCAACCCGATTGACGGCTTCTGGATGGTGCGCCAGAGCGATGCCCACGCGTGGGCCGAAGTCTGGCTGGCCGGGCGCGGCTGGGTGCGGGTGGACCCCACCGCCAGCGTAGCGCCGGGGCGCACCGGTTCTTTTCAACGCCTGCAAGTCCAGCAGGGTGCGATCGCCAGCGCCTTCACTGGCGCGTTTGGCACCGTCAGCCCCAACCTGCTGGCCAACCTGCGCGCCGCATGGGACGCCATGAACAACGGCTGGAACCAGTGGGTGCTGAACTACTCGCAGGCGACCCAGCTCAACCTGCTGAAGAACATCGGTTTTGAGTCCCCCAGTTGGGCCGACCTGAGCTACCTGCTGATCGGCATCGTGGTGTCTGTCAGCCTGCTGGGCGCTGGGTGGACGCTGTGGGAGCGCAGCCGCCTTGACCCGTGGCTGCGGCTGCTGGCGCTTGCACAGAAGCGCCTGACCCAAGCCGGCGTGCAGCTTGCCCCCAACAGCCCCCCGCGACGCATCGCCGAACAAATGTGCAAACAGCTGGACGAGCCCGAAACGAAGCAGCAACGCGAGCGGGGCCAGACCGTCATCCCAATCACCCAGCCGATGCGTGACTGGCTGCTGCGCCTGGAGGCGCTGCGCTACGCACGCACCACGTCAAACAGCCAGGCCCGCCTGATGGATTTGCAACGCGAACTCAAGCAGATGGACTGGCCGAAGTAATCTTCATGACCCTCACAATGGCAAAAACATTTCCTTCAAAACTGTTTGTATATCAATTTGCGACCAGGCTTCTAATTACTATTATATTTATAGCTATATATGCAATACCGACGAGGGCTAGAGGCCAAAATTACCTCCAAAATAGGATAACGCAACCAAAACAGGCATCCGGCCAGGCATCGCAACCATCGCAAGGTCCGCCCTACGCCACCCGAGATGACGCCATGCAACTGGCAGACGACATCGCCGCCCGCCGCGACCTGGACCGCGACTGGGTGCGCCAGGCCATCGGCCAATCGCGTTACCTGCCCGTCGTTGCCAAGTTCATCACGCCACCGCCGGCCGGCACCGTCAAAAACTGGCGCGTGTACCGCAGCCGCTTCATCGATCCCGTGCGCATCAACGCCGGTGTGAAGTTCTGGATGGCCAA
>JANMVO010000676.1:0-2694 GCA_031392805.1 Rhodoferax sp.
GTGCTGCATGGTGACCGGCACGCCTTCCAGCTGGAAAGCACGCGCCTGGGTCTCCAGGTCCTGGTCGGCCAGCGTCGCTCTGGCCCGCTGGTGCAGGTAGTCGGCCCATGAGGTCACAATGAAGCGCTCCACAAAACGCGAGGGGTCACCCAGATCGCGGTACACGCGCCAAAAGGTCGCGCCGTCCCGGCGCCGCGGCGCACGGAGTTGCCCGACGGCATCAAGGAAAGCCGCAGCGTCCTCAGAACTGATGCGGTAACCCATCTCCACCGCCACCGGGCCGGCTTCAGGCGAGGGTTCGTTGATGATAAACAACTCTTCCCAGGGAATGGCTTGGGTCACGTCCTGCGCCTCGCCCACGCGCAGCGGGAACGGCCGTGCCAGCAACAGTCCGACCGCCATGCCAATGGCTGCCACGCACAGCGCGGAGGGCAAACTGGCCAGGTCCGACAGTGCGCCCCACAGGGCCGAACCAATGGCGAAAGAGCCCAAGGCGCACAGCGTGTGCATGGCGACCGCGCGGGCACGCACCCACGGCGGCACACTGGTCTGGGTGGCCGTGTTGAACGTTGACGTCACCGCCATCCAGGCACCACCGCCTATGAACAATGCTGCGTACACCAGAATATGGGAGCGCCCGAATGCTGCAATCACCATCACGCAGGCAAACACAATGCCGCCGCCACACACCAGGGCTTCCAGCCCAAAGCGCGCGCGCAGGCGCCCAATCACCAGCCCGGCGCACACCGCGCCGGTGCCCAGGCAACCCATCAGCAAGCCAAAGCCCGCAGGCCCCAGTCCCAGTTGGCGCTGGCTGATCACCGGCAGCAGCGCCCACAGCGCCGACCCGGCCCCTGAAAAAGCCATGGTGCGCACCAGCTGCGACAGCACCGTGTGCGAATGCCAGGCAAAGCGCAAGGCGCTCAGCATGCCGCCCCACAGCCGCTCAGGCGGCAAGCGCGACGGCGGATGCGGGCGTGGCGGCCAGCGCCGGATGGCCTGGATCATCACCAGCGTGCTGGCCACGGCAATGGCAAAGTTCCAGGCTCCGCTGACAGTTGCAAACACCAGCCCGGCCAGTGCCGGCCCCACCGCCCGTGCGCCGTTGAAGGCCATCGAAACCACCGTGATGGCCTGCGGCAGCTCGTCGCGCGGGATGGCGTCGCTGATGGTGGAATTCCACGCCGGGGACAGCAGGGCAGTGCAACTTCCTGCGACAAAAATGAGGATCAGCAAAGTGGCCGGGCCGGCCACGCCGGACAGCACCAGCACGGTCAGCAAAACGCCGGCGAAGGCTTGAACCATCAGTGCCATCAGGATGAGCCGGCGCCGGTCGGTGATGTCGGCCCACACGCCGGCCGGCAACGACAGCAAAAACATGGGCAGAAAAACCGCCGTTTGCACCAGCGCCGCCAGAAACGACGAACCGGTGAGTTCCACCATCATCCAGGCCGCTGCCATGGCCTGCATCGCGTTGCCCACAAAGTAGATGCCGCCACTGCGCCACAGGGCCAGAAATTGCGGATGGCGCAGCGGGTGCCAGGGGGAAGGGTTGGCGCTCATTGCCCTGATTGTCCGTGTTTGCCCGCTGCCAAGCCCAAGGACCGGCCAGGACGGGTTGGCGGGCTCACTTCAAATGCTTTTGCAAAAATCGCGCCTGTCCCATGGCCGGGTCAAGCTGGTAGCCGGCAAAGCCCACACGCTCATACAGACCGATGGCAGCGGCATTGCCTTGCAGCACTTCCAGCGTCAATTTGCAGGCACCGCGCCCGCGCGCGATGGCCTCAACAAGCGCGAGCATTTTCCCGGCGATGCGCTGGCCCCGGTGGCCTGAGAGCACGACCACATCGTGCACATTCACCAGCGGTTGGCAGGCGAAGGTGGAGAAGCCTTCAATGCAATTCACCAGGCCCACCGCCTTGTCACCGTCAAACGCCAACACGCTGAAAGCCTGCGGGCGCGCCGCCAGTGCGGGCACCAGGTTAGCTTTGGAAAATGCGCTCAACGCCTGCCCGCCACCCATCGGGTCTCGGGCATAGGCGTCCAGCAGAGTGACCAGCGCCGTCGCGTGGGCGGGATTGGCGTAATCGGCGCAGCACACTGTCACGTTCAGCATCACGGCCACTTCTTCGGCTGCGCTACCGGCAAAGCGACGGCTTGCGTCATGGCTGTCGGCCCACAAATACAGTGTCACTGAACTCGGGCTGCTCATCCACTGGCTCATCTTTTGGCGCGGCTTTTGGCTCGTGAATGAGGAGGCAGTCGGCAATGCGTTGCGCACTGGCCTGGGCCTGTGCGGCATTGCGTGCTTCCACCATCACGCGGACCAGCGGCTCGGTGCCGCTGGCGCGGATCAGCACGCGGCCCGTGTTGGCGAGTTCTGCCTCGACCAGCCGGGTGGTCTCGGCAAGCCGGGCGTTGGCCTTCCAGTCCTGCCCCGGTTGCAGGCGCACATTGATCAGCACCTGGGGGAAGAGTGTCACATCCGCCAGCAAGCCGGCCACCGTTTGACCGCTGCGCATGCAGGCTTGCAAGACCTGCAGGGCCGAAATAAGACCGTCGCCGGTGGTGTGTTTGTCCAGCGCCAGCAAGTGGCCCGAACCTTCGCCTCCCAGCAACCAGCCACGCTGCTCCAGTTCTTCCAGGACATAACGGTCGCCCACCTTGGCACGCACCAGGTCAACCCCTTGGGCT
>JANMVO010000696.1:0-3876 GCA_031392805.1 Rhodoferax sp.
CCCGTTTGTCACGCCGCCTGCACTGTCGCTTGCGGCCTGACGCTCTGAAAGCCCGTTTGGTCATCCTACTCTGATGCGATGCGCATGCATCAGGTCATGTAGGCCGTGAAAGGTGCCATAGAGGCACGCGCGCGCCAATCAGTTACAACATTGACGAGCGCGGTCTGACCATTGGCGACCGCTTTGCTCGCGCGTTCCAGGGCCGGCCGGATGTCTTCCGGTCGCTCAACGTATTCACCGTGTCCGCCCAGCGCCTCGGCGATCTTGTCAAAGCGGGTGTAACCTAGAAAGCGCCCCGGTTTTTTTTGTTCCGGATCCGCCGTCCAGCCGCCATTGAGGCTAATCACGATCAACACCGGCAGGTGGTGGCGAATGGCGGTGTCCAGCTCCATGGCGTTCAGCCCGAATGAGCCATCACCATGCAGCACGACCACCTGGTGATCCGGCTTGGCCGCCTTGGCGCCGATGCCAAACGGCAAGCCAACACCCATGGTTCCAAAGGGACCGGAATTGAGCCGGTGACCCGGCTGAAATCCAGGGATGGTCTGGCGGCCGTAATTGAGGATCTCCTGGCCGTCGACCACGAGGATGGTGTCGCGGCTGATGAAGTCCCGAATCTCCCGGCACAGGCGCAAGGGATGAATCGGCGTGTCGTTGTTGGCGAGGGATATCTCAAAAACCTGCCGGCGCCTGGCCTCGTCTTGCGCCAGCGTTTCACGCCAGGCCGCATAACGCTGGGGCAGGTCTTCGTTGCGCACCGCCGCTTGAAGTTGGGTCAGCGCCTCACGCGCATCGGCCACTATTCGCAGCGCGACGTGCTGGCTGGTGGCCATCTCCTGCGGGTCGCTGTCGATTCTCGCAAACGTGGCCGAGGGCGAGAAGCGCGGCGCGCGCCCGTAGTTGAAGACGAAATTCAAGCGGGTGCCAATGACGATGACCAGGTCGGCCTCCTTGAAGGCCTTCGTGCGTGCGAGCCCAAAAAAGCAGGGATGGTCCTCAGGGACCACACCGCGACCCTGGGGTGTCGTGTAGAAGGGGATGCCACTCAAATCGATGAATTGATGCAGCGCTTCGGACGCCTGCGACCAAAGAATGCCGCTGCCCGTCAGAATGACCGGACGCTCGGCCTGTCTGAGCAGACCCAGCAGACTGGCCAAGGCCGCGCTTGACGCAGCGGCCCGTGTGGTTTCACGCTTTTCAGGCGCAAGCGGCCAGCGCACATCGGCCTCTTCTACTTCTGCGTATAGGACATCGGCCGGCAAATCCAGGAACACCGGGCCGGGCTTGCCGGCCATCGCCAGACGAAAAGCCTTGTCGATGTACTCAGGGATCCGGCGCGCCTCGTGCACCCGCTCGGCCCACTTGGTTACCGGCCGCATGACCGCGACTTGATCGATCTCCTGAAAGGATCCGGTGCCGATTTCATTGAGCGCGCTGGACCCGCCAAGGGCGACGACGGGGGCGCAGTCAATCAGTGCATTGGCAAGTCCGGTGGTCAGATTCACGGTGCCGGGGCCAGAAGCCGCCATGCAAACGCCGGGCGTCGCCCGCACCCGCGCATAGGCTTGCGCCATCATGGCTGCCGCCTGTTCATGGCGCACGTCGATCAGCCGGATGCCATTGGCGATGCAGGCATTCGCTGCGTCGTTGATCGGTCCGCCCATGATAAAGAACAGGGTCTCCACGCCCTTGCTGCGAAGGGCTTGGGCCAGCAGCGTGTTGCCTCTGATTTTCATCGGTTGACTTCCTCTAGATCGCGTTTTCGCTGGCCAGCCGGGCCAGTTCCTCGGGGGCGAGCCCCAGCAGACTGCCATACACGGCGTTGTTATCGGCGCCGAGCAGCGGCGCAGCTTCCACCGGCACAAACGAGTCTGACATCTTCACGGGGAAGCCCGGCATGATGAACTCGCCGCGCGTTGGGTGCTGCACGGCCACGAACATGCCGCGCTTGCGCAAGTGCGGATCATTGGTCAGCTCCATCGTGTCGAACACCGCGCTGGCCGGCACGCCGGCATCGCCCAGGATTCGCATCGCCGCATGTTTGTCATACTGCCGCGTCCATTGCGCAACCACGGCATCCACCTCGCGGTAGTTGCGGGCACGGTCAGTTGCCGTGGCGAAGCGGGGGTCCGTGTCCAACTCTTCGCGCTTGATCACCTTCAGCAAGGCTTGCCACTGATGGCTCGCTGCGCGCGTGATGTAGATGTAGATATAGTCATTCGGACCGCCGCCCAAACACGGGTACACCTCGCTCGGCGACGTGGATCCCAGGATGCTCTGGTTGCCGGTTCTGGGCGCGGCTTTCCCGAGCAACGCTTGTGCGGCCCAGGCGATGCGTCCAAAATTGATGATGCTTTCCTGCATGGAGACGTCGACCTTTTGCCCATGCCCCGTGAGCTGCCGCTGGAACAGCGCGGCCAGAATACCGATCGTGCAGTGAAGGCCCGCACCCGTGTCGCCAACATTCATTCCAGGCTTGATCGGCCGCCCATCCGGTTCTCCGGTGATCGACACGCCACCGCCTGCGGCCTGCGCGACCGGATCGAACGCGAGCAGATTGGCAAACGGGCCGTCTGCCGGAAACCCCTTGATCTGCGCATAAATGGCGCGGGGATTGAGATCACGCACCACGTCGTACCCGAATCCCAGGCGCTCAATCACGCCGGGGGCGAAATTCTCGATGAAGATATCGACTTTGGGGATCAGCGCCCGGAGGATGTCGCGTCCCTTGTCGTGCTTGAGATTGCAGGTGACGCTGCGCTTGTTGGCATTCATGAGGAGGAAGTAGGGGGAATCGACGCCAGGGCGGTCCGACGATATGCGTCGCCCCTGCTCTCCTGTGCCCGGGGGTTCTACCTTGATCACTTCTGCGCCAAGCCACGCCAGCGTCTCGGTGCATGAGGTGCCAGACTCGAACTGGGTGAGATCGAGCACACGTATGCCGGCCAGGGCGGTACTTTGCTGAGGGCTGTTGCTGGAAGTCATGGTGCCGCCTTATTCCGGCTTTGCGCCAGCCGTTTGAATCAACTCTTTCCACCTTTGAATCTCGTCTCGAAAGAACTTGCTGAATTCCTGCGACGACGTTCCCACCGGGTCCAGTCCCAGGCCAATCAACCTGGCCTTCGTGACAGGATCGCCGAGGACCGAAACAATCGCCCGATTCATCGCTTCGACGACTTCCGGTGAAGTACCTTTCGGTGCGAAAATTCCATGCCAGGTGGATATTTCGAACCCCGGGACCGCATCGGAAACCGGTGGGGCTTCAGGAAAGGCGGCAGCGCGCTGCTGCGAGGTGACACCCAGCACGCGCACAGCACCCGACTTCACAAAGGGCATCAGCTCGATGATCGGCCCGAATATGACCTGGATTCTTCCCGCCACAAGGTCTGCAATGGCTGGGGCTCCTCCTTTGTAAGGAATGTGGACCATGCTGCCACCAATCATGTTTGCGAAAAGCGCACCGGCGACATGCTGAAGCGAACCCGGACCCGCTGACCCGTAGTTCACTGTGCCGGGGTTGGCTTTGACGAACTCCACGAATTCCCGCACATTCCGGGCGGGCACAGAAGGATGCACCGTCAGTATCGTTGGGATGGTGGTCAATTGCGATATGGGGACAAAATCGGCCGCCGTGTCGTAGGGAAGGCTTTTTAGCAGGCTCGGACCCGAGGCAAGGCTGCCGGAGCCGAACAGGAACGTGTGCCCATCGGGCTTGGCCGACGCAATGTAGCTGTTCGCCACGACGCCCGAGACGCCAGGCCGGTTGTCCACCACGACCGGCTGGCCAAGCTTCACAGCCAATTGCTGCGCGATGATTCGGGCTGCGATATCAGTGCTGCCTCCCGCCGCAAAGCCGACGACAAAGGTCACACGGCC
>JANMVO010000008.1:0-2296 GCA_031392805.1 Rhodoferax sp.
GGTGCGAAGCGCCGCAATGGGTCCTCAGGCTTGGCGCCTCCAAGATGCCAAGTCACAATTCAGTGCGCTGGTTGACAACGCCCTGCGCGGCGTTCCGCAACACGTGACGCGCCGGGGCAAGCAGGCGGTGGTCGTGCTGTCGGAGCAGGATTTTGAGGCGCTGCAGCGCGGTGCGGCCAACCGGGCGGCCCCGCCTGCCAGCTTTATCGAGCATTTGCTGGCCATGCCTAAAGAGTCCGTTACGTCGGCACGGAAAGCGTCAGGCAGGGCAACTCGTGAAGCTTCACAAAAATCTTCACCCAAAACACCCGTGAAAGCGCCATCCAGGTCGCCAGCCCGCAAAGCGGTCGGCATGCCGCGCCTTGACGTGCAGCCGCGTGACATTGACTGGTCATGATCTTGCTGGACACGGTGGTGCTGTCTGAACTGCGCAAGGCCAGGCCCCATCCAGGCGTGATCGCCTATCTGAAAAGCCAGCAAGCCGACGCCACGTTCATCAGCGCCATGACCCTGGGCGAGATTGAGGCGGGCATTCAGAAACAGCGCGGCAGCAACGCAGTTTTTGCTGCTGCCCTGTCGAAGTGGCTTGCGACGATTGAACAGCAGTTTGCCTATTGCGTGTTGCCAGTGACGCCCGCCATTGCCAAGCTGTGGGGGCGGCTGTGCGTGGAAACCGGCAACAAGGGCATCGACAACCTGATTGCGGCCACTGCGCTGTGCCATAACCTGACCTTGGTGACCCGCAATGTCAAGCATTTCGAGCCGACGGGTGTGAGGGTGGTCAATCCGTTTGCGTGATCAGATTGGCCCATTGGATTGGCCCATTGGATTGGCCGATCAGAAGGGCTGATCGGGTTTCCTGAGCGGTTTGCGCAGTGGGTCCCAAGGCGTTCAGGCTGCCAATTGGTGCGCCACCGCCACAACCCGCGCCGCGTGGATCATCTCCCCTATTTTTGTTCCTGTAGCCCCCGTGGAAAGTGCACCAGTAGCTATTGTTTCAGTAGCAACCGACTGCGCGGCCTGCAACGCAGCCAACAGGCGCTGGCGTTGCGGGTAGGCAGATTCTTCCAGCCCCAGCCGGCCGCGTGCATCGCATTCGCAGGCGAGCAGCACGTCGGCAAAACGCAGCGGTTTGCGAAACGCATCGCAGCGCTCCAGCAGGCGCACCACGGCTGCGGCGTTGAAGTCGCCGCTGCGGTGGATGTTGCCGTGTTCGCGCGCCACCACGTCGGCCAGCTCGCGGCACTCGGTGGGCACGCGCAGGCGCTGGCAAACGTCCTTGAGCAGCCTGGCACTGCGTATCTCATGCCCAATGTGTTTGGGTAGAACGTCGGCAGGCGTGGTGCCCTTGCCCAGGTCATGGCACAGGCAGGCAAAGCGCACCGGCAGCGGCGCGTTCAGGCGCGCGCTCATGTCCAGCACCATCATCAGGTGAACGCCAGTGTCCACCTCCGGGTGGTACTCGGCGCGCTGCGGCACGCCCCAGAGTTGGTTCACCTCGGGCAGCAACGTCTCCAGCGCGCCACAGTCACGCAGTACCTCCAACATGCGCGACGGCTGGACCGCCATCAGCCCGCGCGCCAGTTCCTGCCACACGCGCTCGGCCACCAGGTGATCGGCCTCGCCATGCGCCACCATCTCGCGCATCAACTGCATCGTCTCGGGGGCCACTGAAAAATCGGCAAAGCGCGCGGCAAAGCGGGCCACGCGAAGTATGCGCACCGGGTCTTCGCGGAAGGCGTCGGTGACGTGGCGCAGCACTTTGTTGCGTAGGTCCTGCTGGCCTCCGTGGGGGTCGATCAGGGCCGTCAAATCGGGCTGAAATGCCTGTTTTCCACTAAAAATAGTGCCAAAAGTGCCTCCAGCCCTCGTCGGTACTGCATAACTAGCTATTGAATTAATAGTAATATCACGGCGCGCCAGATCTTGCGCCAGCGTCACGTCGGGTGCCGCATGAATGACGAAGCCCTTATAGCCCGGCGCGGAATTGCGCTCAGTGCGGGCCAGCGCGTACTCTTCCTTCGTTTTGGGGTGCAAAAAAACGGGAAAGTCACGGCCCACCGGCAGATACCCCAGCGCCACCATCTGCTCGGGTGTGGCCCCCACCACCACCCAGTCGCGGTCTTGCACCGGCAGGCCCAAGAGAGCGTCGCGAACGGCACCACCCACCAAGTAAATTTGCATGTGGCAAGTGTAGGGTCCGTTTCACGAGGCCACATTCAATAAAATCAACGACTTACGCGGGGAGTTTTCGAGCATCGCCTGTGCAATTCGCAGCTTGGAGAGAACAGCAAGG
>JANMVO010000013.1:0-4520 GCA_031392805.1 Rhodoferax sp.
ACCACCCTGACGGCGGCCATCACGACCGTACTGGCAGCCAAGTTTGGCGGCACCGCCAGGGCCTACGACCAAATTGACGCCGCACCCGAAGAAAAAGCCCGCGGCATCACCATCAACACCGCCCACGTCGAGTACGAAACAGCGAACCGCCACTACGCCCACGTCGACTGCCCCGGCCACGCCGACTACATCAAGAACATGATCACCGGCGCAGCGCAAATGGACGGTGCCATTCTGGTGTGTTCCGCCGCAGACGGCCCCATGCCCCAGACCCGCGAGCACATTTTGCTGGCGCGCCAGGTCGGCGTGCCTTACATCATCGTGTTCTTGAACAAATGCGACATGGTGGACGATGCTGAACTGCTGGAACTGGTTGAAATGGAAGTCCGTGAGCTGCTGGACAAATACGAATTCCCGGGCGACAAAACCCCCATCATCCACGGCTCGGCAAAATTAGCCCTGGAAGGCGACAAAGGCGAACTCGGTGAGATCGCCATCATGAAACTCGCTGACGCCCTGGACACCTACATCCCCCTGCCTGAGCGCGCCATTGACGGTGCCTTCCTCATGCCCGTGGAAGACGTGTTCTCGATCTCTGGCCGTGGCACCGTCGTCACCGGCCGGGTCGAGCGTGGTGTCGTCAAAGTCGGCGAAGAGATCGAGATCGTCGGCATCGCCGACACCCAGAAAACCATCTGCACTGGCGTGGAAATGTTCAGGAAACTGCTGGACCAGGGCCAGGCCGGTGACAACGTCGGCATCTTGCTGCGCGGCACCAAGCGCGAAGACGTGCAGCGCGGCCAGGTGCTGTGCAAGCCCGGCTCGATCAAGCCGCACACCCACTTTACCGGTGAAATCTACGTCTTGAGCAAAGACGAAGGTGGCCGCCACACCCCCTTCTTCAACAACTACCGCCCCCAGTTCTACTTCCGCACCACGGACGTAACCGGTGCGATTGAGCTGCCAGAAGGCAAAGAGATGGTAATGCCCGGTGACAACGTCAGCATCACGGTCAAGCTGATCAACCCGATTGCCATGGAAGAGGGCCTGCGCTTTGCCATCCGTGAAGGTGGCAAGACGGTGGGTGCGGGTGTGGTTGCGAAGATACTTGCATGATTTGTGGAATAGAACGCAGAGAAGCGCAGTGCATAAGGCTCTGTCTCCATCTAATTAAGCGTATTTTGTAGGGGCGTAGCTCAATTGGCAGAGCGTCGGTCTCCAAAACCGAAGGTTGATGGTTCGATTCCTTCCGCCCCTGCCACCTGATTCAATTGATCAAGGTGGTTGCCAAAGTCCGCGATGAAAATTACGGACTTCAACGTCTCAAAAACGTTGGTGTCGTAGATAAGCTGATCAAGCGCAAGTACGTTAATAAAATGGCTACACCACAAGTTCAGACTGTTAGTACAACTGGAGACAAGGCGAAACTTGCGTTTGCTGCGGCTTTGGTGATAGGCGCGTTGGCGGCGTTTTATTTGCTGACCAAGCAGGGGCAAATTGCACAATGGGGCGCTCTGGTCGCGGGGCTGGCGGCCGCCGCGGTCATGTTTTTCACGTCCGAGCCTGGCAAGGAGCTGTTTGCGTTTGGGCGCGATGCCTGGCGCGAGGTTAAGAAAGTAGTCTGGCCCGCCCGCAAGGAAGCCATGCAGATGACGGCCTATGTCTTTGCCTTTGTTCTGGTCATGGCCCTGTTCCTCTGGCTGACTGACAAAACGCTGGAATGGGTGTTTTACGACTTGATTCTGGGATGGAAACGATAATGACCGATGTTGTAGAAGGGCCATCCACTGAGACATTGGTGCCCGAGGGCGCGCTTGCTGCCGCTGCCGCGCCAGTCAGCCCCGACCTGCGCTGGTATGTTGTCCACGCTTACTCAGGCATGGAAAAGGCCGTAGAGCGAAATATTGTCGAGCGCATCACTGGCGCAGGCATGCAAGCCAAGTTTGGACGGATTCTCGTGCCCATGGAAGAGGTGGTGGAGATCAAGAACGGCCAGAAGAGAACGACCGAGCGCAAGTTTTTCCCGGGCTATGTGCTGGTTGAGATGCTCATGGACGACGAAACTTGGCATCTGGTAAAGCACACAAACAAGGTGACCGGTTTTGTGGGGGGCGCAAAAAATCGCCCGTCTCCCATCTCCGAAGCGGAGGTGATGAAGATTGTCAATCAGATGCAGGAAGGCACCGAAAAGCCGCGGCATAAAGTTGAGTTTTCCGTGGGTGAGTATGTGCGCGTCAAAGACGGCCCGTTCACCGATTTCAACGGCTCGGTTGAAGACGTGAATTACGACAAAAGCAAGGTGCGGGTGGCGGTCACGATTTTTGGACGCTCAACCCCTGTCGAACTTGAGTTTTCGCAGATAGAGAAGACTTAAGGGATTTCAGGAAAGTCGGCAGCTACGCAAAGCGAGCAAGTTCTGTCCCCAAGAAGTGTGAAATATTGGGGGAAAGTTCGCAGATGCGCGAAGCGATCAAGCTCTGACCTCAACTGTTTAGAGTTCGCATTTTCCGACTCAATGCGAATGTTTGAAACGAGTCGTTAACCCCCGGGAAGCCACGGCCTGCAAATCATTGCAAGTCCCGGCGTTATCACCCGCAAGGAGTAAAAAAGCATGGCGAAAAAAATCGTCGGTTTTGTCAAGCTGCAAGTACCAGCTGGTAAGGCCAACCCGTCCCCCCCAATTGGTCCTGCATTGGGCCAGCGCGGTTTGAACATCATGGAATTCTGCAAGGCGTTCAACGCGCAGACCCAGGGCATCGAGCCAGGCCTGCCACTGCCCGTCGTGATCACGGCGTTCGCAGACAAGAGCTTTACCTTCATCATCAAATCACCGCCTTCGTCGATTCTGATCAAGAAAGCCGCCAAGATTGACAAGGGCTCAGCCCGTCCGCACCAGGACAAGGTTGGCAAGGTCACCCGCGCCCAGCTTGAAGAAATCGCCAAAGCAAAAATGAAAGACCTGACTGCGGCCGACATGGACGCAGCGGTTCGAACCATCGCCGGCTCAGCCCGTTCGATGGGTGTCACGGTGGAGGGTGTCTAACATGACGCAACTCAGCAAAAAGCAAAAAACGTTTGCTGGCAAAGTAGACAGCAACAAGCTGTACCCTTTGGCAGACGCACTAGGCATCGTCAAGGAATGCGCAACCGCCAAGTTCGATGAATCCATCGACGTGGCCGTGCAGTTGGGCATTGACGCCAAGAAATCTGACCAAGTGGTGCGTGGTGCCGTGGTGCTGCCCAACGGCACAGGCAAAACCAAACGCGTTGCTGTGTTTGCGCAGGGTGCCAAGGCTGATGAAGCCCGCGCTGCCGGTGCGGACATTGTTGGCATGGATGATCTGGCGGCCATGGTCAAGGCGGGCGACATGCCTTTTGACATCGTGATCGCGGCGCCTGATGCGATGCGCGTCGTCGGTACGCTGGGCCAGATTCTGGGCCCCCGTGGCTTGATGCCCAACCCGAAAGTGGGCACGGTTACGCCCGATGTGGCAACAGCAGTCAAGAACGCCAAAGCGGGCCAAGTGCAGTTTCGCGTTGACAAGGCCGGCATCGTGCATTCCACGATTGGCCGTCGCTCGTTTGACACCGACAAGCTGCAAGGCAACCTGGCAACGTTGATCGAGGCCTTGGTCAAGGCCAAACCTGCGGCCAGCAAGGGAATTTATTTGAGAAAGATCGCAGTTTCAAGCACGATGGGCGTGGGTGTCCGCGTGGACACGCAAACCATCTCCGCCTGATATCGCTGCTCAAAGCTGAAGAGAAATTTGAGCGTCTTTAGCGATGCTCGATGTGGTGGGCTGGGCCGGTTGCAAAACCAGATCAGGCCATCCAAGACCGTTGGTGTGCCGCTTGCCGCAAGGTGGATCGGCACTTAATCAATGGGCTTTGGGTTCATCCCAGAGTTCAAGCCAACGCAGATGGCGATCCCGCTGCGCAAGGAAAGCAATTTCCTGAAAACAGTTGATCGCTGCAATGTGGCGTGTTTGAAGGCTTTGACTTGAAAAATCAAACCAACAAACACTTTCAAAAGGAGTAGACCTTGAGTCTTAATCGCAGTGAGAAAGAAGCGGTCATCAGTGATGTGACTGGCCTCGCCGCAAAAGCTCAAACGCTCGTGATGGCGGAATACCGTGGCATCACGGTCGCCGACATGACCAAATTGCGCTCTGCAGCGCGCAGCAACGGGGTGACCTTGAGCGTGTTGAAAAACACGCTGGCGCGCCGTGCTGTGGCTGCAAGTGGATTTGCTGTCGTGTCCGACCTGATGACGGGCCCGCTGATCTATGGCTTCTCTGTCGATGCAGTAGCCGCCGCGAAAGTGGTGTCCGACTTCGCGAAAACCAATGACAAATTGGTGATTCGCGGTGGTGCATACTGCGGCAAAGCCCTGGACGTGAACGGCGTAAAGCAGTTGGCAAGCATCCCTTCCAAAGAAGTGTTGCTGGCGCAGTTGCTGGGCTTGATGCAATCCCCCATGTCGCGTACCGCCCGTGTGCTGGCCGCGATTGCGGAGAAAA
>JANMVO010000026.1:0-2369 GCA_031392805.1 Rhodoferax sp.
CTGCACTTCTACCCGGCCCACGGCAGCATTGCGCTTGAGTGCCAGGGATTGAGGAACCAGAGAGATCTTCTTCAAATATTGCGTCACCACTTCCAGGTTTTGCTTGCCCACTTCGTCGTCATAGTGCACAACACTCACGCGCTTGAAGCCCAGGCCGGTCCAGAAGTTGAGGATTTTTTCCATTTCTTCGCCATAGGAGGCGCGGATGGTGAAGAGCACCGGGCTGGTAACACGCACTGCATTGGCGCCAGAGAACGGCGCAAAGAACGGCACACCCTTCGCTTCAGCCTGCGGCAAGGCGTCCAGACTCAGCGTGGCAGACGCAAAGCCAAACAGGGCAAGCAGATCCTTGTTGTCAAGCAAAGCCTTGGCGTTGGCGCCGGCGATCTTTCGATCATTTTTATCGTCCAGCGACACCAACTCGATCTGCCGCCCTTGCACGCCACCGGTGGCATTGAGCATGGCAAAGTAAGCCATGGCACCGTCGCGGATGTCCGTACCAAACTTGGCGTTGCCGCCACTCAAAGGTGCCGAATTGCCGACCACCCATTTGTCTTGTGCATGCGCAGTGCCTGACGCGGCGAGAAACACGGCCAAGGCTGTGCATAAATGCTTTTTGAAGTTCATACAACCTCACTTTACCGCAATAGCTTTTGCACCATGGGATGCCTAAGGGGGTGTGTTCAATTTCCTGCGGATGGAAGCACCCTGCCCTCAGATGAAGATGGTACTGAAACACCCAACAGGCGCGACAGCGTGGGCGCAATATCCACCACTTCCACGCGGGCATCAATGCGCCCGGCCTTGATCCACTTGGGGCCATACATCAGGATGGGCACGTTGGTGTCATACGGATATGGCGAGCCATGGGTGGCTATCAGGCCACTCACGCCCACCATCCAGTTGGGCGTGAAGATGAATTGCACATCGCCCGACACTGCGGGGTGCCACGACTTGCGCATCTGCCCAAAAAACGGCGCGCCTGCCCGGGTGTTGCCATCGAGCTCGCGGCGCGTGTAGGCCGCGCCCATCCCCGGCTCGGCCATCAGCAGCGTGCGGGCTTCCTCCGCCAGGGCATTGGCCAAAGTACCAGCTTCAGCGCCCGCGCTTTCGCCTTTTTGGGCGATCCGCTTTTTATCCAGCAACAAGGTTGAGGCAGAAAAGCCGGTCGCCCATTTGGCGCCAGCAGCCGCTCCAGCCGGGCCAAAGCGTTTCTCCAACTCCTGGTTCACGCGGGCCAATACCTGGCTGGTGTTGACGCGCCCGGACGCCTGGCCCTGGGCGGCAATGTATTCAGGTGCGGGCATGAAACCATGATCGGCGGTGAGCACGGCGATGTAATTGTCTTTGCCTACCATGGCGTCCAGGTCGGCAAAGAACAACTGCAACATGCGGTCAAGCTGCAACATGTGGTCGTGCGACAGGCGGGACTCGGCGCTGTACAGGTGGTTGATGTAGTCGTGGCCCGACAAGCTCACAGAGAGAATGTCGGGCGCGTCGTCCTGGCCCAGGGCTTCACCGGCAATGGCTGCGCGGGCAAATTCAAGTGACAGCACGTCTGCAAACGGGCTGCGCAACAGGCCGGTGTAAAAGGCGGGGCCCGGCGCTTCGTCAGCCGTAGCGCCCATCATCATCGGAAGGCCACCACCGCGCGGCCCAAACCACGCCTGGTTGTCTGGCAGAGAGCGGACATAAGCAGCCTCGGGCAGCACGGCTGTCCAATTGGTTTTGAAGTACCGATCAGCGGGCTTTTTGCCATTGAAGGCATTGACCCAGGCCGGGTGCTCTTTCATGTAATGCGTGCTGGACGCAAACTGCCCGGTCGCCCCCATGTACATGTAGGCCGTGCCGGTTTTGCCAGCGGGCAGAATGGCACCCCGGTCTTTGCCCGAGATGGCGATGATCTTGGAGCGGGCGTCAACCCGTTTGAGCACGTCGCCCACGGTTTCAACCTTCAGGTTTTTCGGGCTGGTGCCGTCAAGCGCGTTGGTCTTGTGGCCGATGTAGGTGGCCGATATGTCGCCGGTGCAGTACTCCGGCTCGCCGGTAACGGGGTCACGCCAGTCATTGCCGATGATGCCGGTGCGGTCTGGATGCGCCCCAGTGAGCATGGTGGCGTGGCCGGCTGCGGTGACCGTGAATGAATGGCCATAGTGCGCATTGGCAAACCAGGCGCCACGTTCAAGAAAGCGGTTGAAGCCGTCGGTGCCGAGCTGGTCGCGGTACGCCAGCACCTGGCGCTGCGGCAGGCCGTCTACCACCAGAAAGACGATGAGTTTCGGCTTGGCGGATTGGGCTGAGCCGGTCGTGGCGGCTGTAGCTGAAACGGCAGGTGCTGAAGAGGCAGAGGAGGCATCAGGTCGGCCCGC
>JANMVO010000028.1:0-2696 GCA_031392805.1 Rhodoferax sp.
GGAATTTTAGTCGCGGATATTTGATACCCTCGGTGCATGAAACAACAACCTGTCCCAGTGTCTGAACCAGACCCCGGTGTCGCGCGGCGGCGCGTCAACCTCGCCCTGCAGGGCGGCGGCTCGCACGGTGCGTTCACCTGGGGCGTGCTGGACGCCTTGCTGGAAGACGGGCGCGTGGCGCTGGATGGCATCAGTGGCACCAGCGCGGGTGCCATGAACGCGGTGGCGCTGGCGCATGGCTTTGCCATCAGCGAGGGCAAGCCCAAGGCTGACCCGCGCGAGGCCGCGCGTGCGTCGCTGGCCAGCTTCTGGAACGGCATTGTCGACATGGGCGCATTGGGCTCGTCGATTTCCCAAGCCCAGCGCGCGCCGTTTGACATTCTGTTTGGCGGCTTTGGCGGCTTTGGTGGTATGGGCGGCATGGGCGGCTTGGCGGCAAATGAATCGCCGGGCCAGCTAATGACCGACGCCCTGACCAGTTTCTGGGCCAGCTCGGTGTCACCTTACCAGAGCAATCCGATGGACATCAACCCCTTGAAGGACTTTCTGGACCAACAGATTGACTTTGAGCGGCTCGCCCGCTTCAAGGCGCTGAAGGTGTTCGTGGCGGCGACGCGGGTCACCACCGGCAAAGCCGAGATTTTTTCTGGCAAACGGCTTGACGCCCGCGCGGTGATGGCGTCGGCCTGCCTGCCCACGGTGTTTCAGGCGGTCGAGATTGAAGGTGATCATTTCTGGGACGGCGGCTACTCGGGTAACCCGGCCATTCACCCGCTGATTTACCAGTGCGACAGCCGCGACATTGTGCTGGTGCAGATCAACCCCATCAAGCGCGACAAGCTGCCCACCACGGCCGCCGACATCATGGACCGGCTCAATGAGATTACCTTCAACTCGGCGCTGATTGCCGAGATGCGCGCCATCGATTTCGTCAAGCGGCTGCTGGCCGAGGGCAAGCTCGACCCGTTGCGCTACAAGGATGTGCTGATGCACCGCATCGATGGTGGCGAGGTGCTGGAGGCGTTTCATGCGTCCACCAAGTCAGCCACCGACGCCCGGCTGATTCACACGCTGCGCGATCTTGGAGTCACCTGCGCCAGGCAGTGGCTGGCCAGGAATTTTAAACAGCTCGGTGTGGCGTCCAGCCTGAATATTGCGCGCGATTATCTGGATGACCTGCGGGTGCCGCCGCGCTGAATCAGCGTTCCCTGGTGGTTTGATTTTACTACATATTTAATAGCTATCTATGTAGCACCGACAAGGGCTAGAGGCCAATTTTAGCATCTTTTTATCGAAAAACGGCTGAATTCGCCCTGAACTCATGCTTCCCGGCGCAGCGCTGGGAACAAAATCACGTCCCGAATGCTGGCGCTGTCGGTCAGCAGCATCATCAGCCGGTCAATGCCAATGCCGCAACCTCCTGTGGGCGGCATGCCGTATTCAAGGGCGCGCACAAAGTCGTGGTCGTAGTACATGGCTTCGTCGTCGCCACTGTCTTTGGCGCTGACCTGGGCGTTGAAGCGCGCCGCCTGCTCCTGTGCGTCGTTGAGCTCGCTGAAGCCATTGCCGAATTCACGGCCTGTGATGTACAGCTCAAACCGCTCGGTGACTTCAGGGCGCTCGTCGTTGGCGCGGGCCAGCGGGGAGATGTCGGTGGGGTGTTCCATGATGAAGGTCGGCTGCCACAGCTTGTCTTCCACGGTTTCTTCAAAGTACAGCACTTGCAGCGAAGCCAGTGAGCGGCTGGCGAGTTTGTGTTTGGCCTCGGTCAGCCCCAGTTTGCGCAGGGCGTTGGTCAGCCACAGCGCGTCGTCCACGCGCAGTTGTTCGCTCTTGTCGCCTTGCAGGCCTGAGCCGCCGTCCATGGCCGCAGCGGCTTCGGTGTGTTTGATGATGGCTTCGCGAATCGTCAGGCGCTCAAAAGGCTGGCTCAGATCGACTGGCTTGCCCGCGTAACTGAGCTGCAATGAACCAGTGGCTTTTTGCGCTGCATCGCGTATCAGCGCCTCAGTGAAGCTCATCAGGTCGAGATAATTCCAGTAGGCCGCGTAGAACTCCATCATGGTGAACTCGGGGTTGTGGCGCACGCTGATGCCTTCGTTTCGGTAGCTGCGGTTGATCTCGAACACGCGCTCGAAGCCGCCCACAATCAGGCGCTTCAGGTACAGCTCCGGCGCGATGCGCAAAAACATTTCCTGATCAAGTGCGTTGTGGTGCGTCTTGAAAGGTTTGGCGTTGGCACCGCCGGGACTGGGGTGCAGCATGGGCGTTTCCACTTCAAGAAACTCGTGCGCCACCATGAATTCCCGAATGCCACTGACCGCCTTGCTGCGCGCCACAAAGCGCTTGCGCGCGGCTTCGTCCGTCATCAGGTCCACATAGCGCTGGCGGTACTTGGTCTCCTGGTCGGCCATGCCGTGAAACTTGTCGGGCATGGGGCGCAGGCTCTTGGTAAGCAGGCGCACGCTTGACGCGTGGATGGAGAGTTCACCCGTTCTGGTTTTGAACAGCCGGCCTTCGGCTGCGACGATGTCGCCCAGATCCCAGTGCTTGAAACTGGCGTAAAGCTCGTCGCCCACGTCCTCGCCTTTCACATAGATCTGGATGCGCCCGCTGCTGGGGCCGAAGGATGAGTCCTGCAAAGTGCAGAAGCTGGCCTTGCCCATGACGCGCTTGAGCATCATGCGCCCAGCTAC
>JANMVO010000037.1:0-3941 GCA_031392805.1 Rhodoferax sp.
ACTCCAGGGGGCCTGCGGCGCCCTGGCAGGGGCCTATCAATTCAAGGAATGCCAAAACCCAAGAAAGGCAAAACAACCGAAAACGCAGCTCGGCATAAAATCAAATCGCGCAACACCAGCCCTCGGTCACGTTCGCCGGAACGACGGTCACGTTGCCGGAATCATGGGTCACGTTCACCGGAATACGCACCATTGGACTGGTGTTTGTGTATTGGCTGTTCAGGGTGATTTCCAATTCAACGGCTGTTGGCAAGCGCCAGCGCGTCAGGCCGTAGGCTCCAAGTCGGGGAGCGGTGGTCAAGTCACGCACCGCGTAGCGGCTGTCCACAGGCCCGTCCTGTGGGCAGGTGGCTTGTCCACGGCGGGCGGGCGATCCCACCCGCTGGAAAATCCGTGTGGCTATCCCCCAAACCCTGAAAAACTACCCACAGATTCCGCTGACGAACCTAAATTCCTTGCGGATCAGGAAGTCTGAAGTTGGGCTGGGTCACTATGAGGGAAGAGGCTGGCGTGGGTTTCACCATCACGCCACGCTGAGCATCGCAGCCTACGGCTTCCTGATGGCCGAGCGGCTCAAGGCTGGCAATAGTGCCAGCAGTAAAAAAACTTCGTTCTCCGGCAAATACCTGCCGTTCCCAAAGATTACATTCCTCGGGGCAGCCCAGCGCGCGCAGCGTCACGTAGCGGACTCGATCACGACGCTGCGACTGGGCCCGTGCGTGGCACTCACAAGAAACCTCGGACACTGTCCTCATTGCAATTGGTCAAGCCCGAGGTTAAATGTGTGACATAGTAAGACTAGCGGTAGCCAGACCCGTGCGTATAGCCATAAACCGGTGCGGGACCCTGGTACTGCACGGGGTACTGTTGCACGAACTGTACTGGGCAGGGCCGCGACCCATGGTGCCAGCCATGCCCTGGGCGATGCCAGCCGGAGTAGGCCTCCTGCGGCTGTACGTAGACCGGCGGTTGTTGGACGTAGTAGGGCCGGGGTTGCACATACACTGCCTGCGGGCTGTACACGCCCAATTGCACGCCGGGGGACGATAGCCCCACCAACCAGTACACATCCCCCGCGCGGGCTGCGCCGCTGACACCCAGCGCCATCACAGCCAGTGAAGCAGCGCCAGCCAGGGCATAAACGGAATGCTTGGCTTTCATTGCAGAACGATTGACTTTCATCATGATCTCCTTGTACAGGGGCGCGCAAATGTGCCCCGTATCATCCAACGCGCGACCTTCAATCCGGGAATACGGCATGCCCGGTGAAGCAGGTTGCCAGACGTAACAGCCTCTGCGCCTGCTTCGCACCTGATCACTAGCCCACCCATCTCAACGGCTTGCACATCCATTAAACTGGCCGCCAATGAATGAGACCGACGCATTTTTTACCCAGACCATCGTGGGAGCCGCCTTCTCGGTGCCGTTGGGTCAGCGTTTGACCAAAGAGCAGGTTGCTCAACAAGGGTTGACCGTTGATTTTGAGACTGGCGAAACCCGTCTGACGCAAGCGTGGCGCGATTGGTGGAAGCTTGGCCACGGCGCCGATTCCGCTGGCAAGCCACGGCTGTGGCCCCGTGGCGTGCGCCGCTGGCTGGAGCGCCACGCGCTTTGGCTGGCGTTGCTTGGACTCACCAGCTTGCTGGCCTCTGTGGTGGTTTGGAGGACGATGTTTTGGATCTGAAACCACCGCAGGATACGCTCACGCTTGACCCCGTCGCGATGAACGTGGTCAACCGCGTGGCCGAGGGCACCCACCTGGGAGGTGAACTAAAATTTGAAGGTGGCCTGCTGGTGCAGGGTGAAATCTCGGGCGACATCCGCGTGAATGGACGCTTGATCATCTGGACCGGTGGCGTGGTTCGGGGCCGCATCTGGGTGACGGGCGACCTGTATCTGTTTGGGCAGCTCGGTGCCCCCAGTGCAGGCCCGCAGGACACCGTCGTCAAATGCCTGGGCATGGCTTTTGTGGCCAGCACCGGCGTGGCCACCGGCACGCTGATGGCCAGCCGTCTGAAGCTCTACGATGGCGCCGACTTGCAGGGCCCATTTAAGACACTCAAACTCGCTGACAATGTGCCGGTACTGCACGATGTGGTGGCTGATTCGTCAAATGCCGCATCGAGTCCAGGTGAAAAAAAGTGAATGCCCCATGAAATTCAAACGCCACCGTTTCGAGAATACTGGAGTCCACACCATGATGAATGACGATTTTAGTGAATCAACCACGAACCTGATGGAAGTCGATGTGGGCAATGCCATGCCGGTCTCCCAGCCTGATCGCATGCCTATGCTGCTCCACCAGATGCAGGTGGCCCCGATGGACGAAGGGCATGACAACGGCCAGACCGTATGCAGACTGGCAGACGGCATCAGATTTGCAGGCAATGCCATTCTGCGCGGTCCGTGCAGCATCGCTGGCCTGGTGGAAGGTAACCTGACGCAGGCCCCGGGTACGTTGGTCTCGGTAGTGGTCACTGAAACTGGTCGCGTGACAGGCGACATCACCGCACAGAAGATCTCGGTCATGGGCCAGACCCAAGGCACACTCGATTCCGGACAAGGTGAGGTCACGCTGCATGACACCGCCCGCGTGCAGGGGCTGGTGCGCTACCGGCGAATCCAGGTCAACGGTGCCGACCTGAACGCCACGCTGGAGCGTTTGGCACCTGCCAATACCAGTGCTTGATGGGCACTTATGCTGTGGCGCCGATCCATACCTCAAACTCCGCGATCTCCCGGCCCCAAGCCGGTGCCAGATACCAACGAACTGCGCCGCGCCGCATTGCAGGCCAGCTGGCAACGCGACCGCCGCATAGCCCAACGCCGCATGGCGATGCGCTGGGCGCTGTGGTACGGCGCGCGGGCGGTGCCGGTGCTGGTTGTTGCAGGTGCGGTTGCGGCATTTGTGTGGCTTTGGGCCATGCCCCGACTGTGCGGCACAGCACTGAACCTTGCTGCGCCGCATACCCAGCCAGCGCGAGTGCCCCTGCACCTGCCCGTGACTGCGCCAGTACCCGCACCAGTGGCAATCGCCCCAACCATTGCGCCGCCGAAGCCGACGCCGCAATTCGCAGCCCCAGCCTACGACACCTCAGCCGTTCGGGATTCGAACCCCCGCGAGTCTGGGCTTCAGCTCAGGCTTGAAAGCCCATTGCGGCTTGCACCAACTTCAGACAATTCGCCAGCAGTCAGGGCGCGCGCACTGGACAAACTCTCCCTGGCAAACAATTCTCTCTCCCCTCAACTCAAACCAGATAACTGGTTGCACAGCCAGGAGCCATAGCCCATGAGCAATAACCCCGCCACCACACGACTGGTCCCCGCCGAGCGCCTGGGGGCCATTTCCAGCCTGATCGCAGAAGGGGCCGAATTCGACGGCTCTTTTCAGACCTCGCGCGACCTCGGCATCAAGGTCGACGGACGGCTCAAGGGCAACATCACTTTTGAGACTGGCGGCACCATCCACGTGGGTGCCACCGGCGTGATAGAAAACACCCGGCTGGAGGCCGACTATGTCTTCATTGAAGGCAAGGTCACCGGCACCGTGATCGCCCGCAAGTCGCTGGAAATCACCGGCTCTGCCACCTTGATTGGCGACGCCAGCTACGACGATCTCATCGACATGCACCCGCGGGCCCGCGTGCGCGGCAAGATTGAGTACCGGGGAGAAATCGACGCCGCCCCCACACCGTGATTTTGCCGGGAGTGCGCGCCTAAAATCGGCGCATGAGCCACCCTACCCCCGCCCCCGCCAGCCACAACGCCAAGCCAGCCGCTGCCGCTGGCCTTGAAGCCGTCAAGCCCAGCAACTTTTTACGCCAGATCATCGAGCATGATCTGGCGGTCGGCACTTACGCCCAGCGCAAATGGGGCGGCAGCCCGGGTGATGCCGCGCATCATGCGTCCAGCGGGCTTGACCCGGCAAAAATCAGAACCCG
>JANMVO010000048.1:0-3139 GCA_031392805.1 Rhodoferax sp.
CGCACGCAGGTACTGCAGGATGCAGGCCACCGCCACCAGGCCGATGCCCAGCAGCATGCAAAAATATGATGAACTGATTTTCAGAATTTACAGATGGGATTTGCAATGAACGCTTTAACGGTCAATGCCACAGAGTTCTCCCGCGGTTTGTCAGAATTTTTGAACCAGGAGCAATACAGGGGCCAAGTGCTTGACATCGAGCGCGGCAAGCGCATTGTGGCGCGCGTGTCGCCGGTGTCTGCTTTGTCCAGGATTGACGGTTTTCCGCTCGCGCGGCTTGACGAACTGATGGCCAAAGGTCCGCAGTTGAGGGCCAGCGACCGCAAGCTGATGGCCAGGGACGTTCAAGCGGTTCGTGGTCATTTGGCGGCAAGGCCTGACCCATGGCCTCCTGATCGACACCGGTGTCTGGGTGCTGGCCGGGGAATCGTCGGAGGCGCTCAATCTGGCCAATTGGGCGCATTACGGCGGTGCCTACATGAGCAGCATCACGGCCAGCGAGCTGTTGCTCGGCGTGGAGCGTGCCAGCAGCGCCCAGCGAAGGGCCTTGCGCGCGGCGTTTGTGGAAAACCTGCTGTCCAACATCCCGATGCTGGAGTTCTCTTTGCCGGTGGCGCGCACCCATGCGCGCATGATCGCGGCGCTGCCTAAAAGCGTAACCGCCACCGCGCACGATGCCTTGATTGCAGTCACTGCTGTGCACCATGGATTTGGATTGCTGACGCGCAATGTGGCCGACTTCAAGATATTTGCGGGGCTCAAGCTGGAGGCGTTTGCGGCAACAGCGTGAACAAAATTCCCGGCACATCGCTCATGACAAACGGCGACGGCCCATCACTGAGTCAGGTGCTGACATCCCGCAGCAGCGTGGCAGTGTCGGGCGGCACCACGCCGCGCGCCAGCATCCGCTTGAACGTCTCATACACGTCGGTTTTTGATCCGGCCTTGCGCAATGTGTCCTCGTCGTTGAACCAGACGTATACGATCACTTTGGACGGACTGGAGGCAAAACGGAAGAACAGCCGATACCGGTCAGGCATGCCCTTTTTGACGCGCCGCCAGTGGGTATTGGCAGGCCCCAGCGTCTTGCCCAGTCTGAAAGCGGATGCATCAGGGTTCGCTGGCACCAACTCGGTCACAGCGCGGTAGACCGACGCCAGCAGCCGCGTCTTTGGATGCGACTTGTAGCCTTTGGGGTCGGTAGCGGCAAGACCGGTGACGCTCGCTTCAAGTTCATCGAGCGCCGCCTTGAAGACCCGGAAATAGTAGAGCCACCAGCCCTTTTCGATCATGCGGCGATCATGTTGCGATCCTGGCCGACGCTAGTCGGCTTTGACACCCTTGAGCAGCTTGCCAATGCGGCGCATTTGCTTGGCATCCGCAGCCACCACGTCCTGCGGGTTGTCGGTCATCTGCCGCTCAAGAAACTGGAGGAAGCTGACCATGACTGGATCGCTTTCATCGCCTGCATCGCTCCTCGCCTTGGGCTGTGCAGGGGTTAAAGCCGAGAGCAAGACCTGCCCATCGGCCACGACAGTCATGCGGACTTTGCCACTGAACTCCGGATGCGCCTGGAAAAAACCAGCTGGCATGCGCATGCCGCGCGAGTTGCCAACCTGCACCACCGTGCCCTCGTACTGCGCTTGCTGACCGGCTACGCTCATGGTGTCTTCCTTCATCAGATGTGGTTACACACGTAGTTACGCCATTTTATACGTTATCGAGTGTGTTCGGGAAAGAATTGGCTTGAGAAGACTCCTTGGTCAACGTTTGCATGGTGATGTCTCGGTCATGCGTTTTAGTGTCGGAAAATTTTACATCTCGTCCGATCTCAACCCCAAAAAAAAACGCCAACCCATTGAAATATAAAGAAGTTTTTAAAATGGTCTGAATATTGTCTAGCTTTAACTGTCTGACGACAACGCCACAAAACCTATCTTCACAACCCACCTAAAAAGGAGAAGCTGCAATGCAAATGAAAATAACTTTTACCCAAAGTCTGGCCGCAGCGGCAGCCACCGTCTTCCTGGCTACATCCGCCCAAGCCGCCCTGGTCGGCCGAGACATCAACGGCGCTGCCATTGCAGGCTCCAGCGCCAGTGCCGTATTCCTGTACGACACCGACCTTAACATCACCTGGCTGTAACTATAGCTTCGCGGGTGGCACCGACTGCGGCTACAACGTGCAGACGGCCACCGGTGAAATGGCGCATTTGTACTATGTGTCTTTGGGAAATTTGGCCTATTGCCCGCCCGGTGATGCGACGTGTGCCGGTGGTCCGCAAGCGGGCTGGGGCTTGACCAACGTCGGCAATTTCCAGAACCTGCAGCCCTACCCCTACTGGTCCGGTACGGGGTACGCGCCGAGTCTCGATGGCGCGTGGTACTTCTATGCGGGCGCCGGCGGCCAGCGCCACGACGGTAAGCAGGTTGAGTTTTTAGCGATGGCTGTGCGCCCCGGCGATGTGGCCGCCGCCCAGGTGCCTGAGCCAGGGACGCTGCTGTTGGCCGCGCTGGCGCTGGCCGGGATGGGGGTCGTCAGAAGGCGGCGGCCTTTTGGAGCTTCGGCTTTTTGAACCCTTTGGTTCTTTGAGTTTGGCAACTGGCGGCTATGACAACAGTTTCATGGCGCCAGTTCCGCCCGAGTCCAACATCAAGCGTGTGCAGCTTGCCCCAACACCTTCTCCGCCCACTTGTTCAAACTTTGCCCGCTGCGCGCGCTGGCTTTGACGGCGGCGGCATGAACTGCAGGGTTGACGCGAAGCATCAATCTGCCGCTGGCCGGCTTGTCAGCGGCCTGCCCGAGCTGCTCACAGGCATGGATATAGCCATCCACTGCCGTCTGGAAGGCTGTCTCAAACTCAGCCACCGACGTGCCGTGGAACGTGATGATGTCGTCGTTGTCGACCACGCGGCTAACAATGATCTTGTCCTCAGGGTCAAAGTCCATGTGGGCTGCGTAACCCCGATAGGTCATGGTGTTCATGGTTCAACTCCGATCTTTTCAATGAATTCCCGCACTGCCTTGATTCGATAGCGCAATGCTTTTTTGCCGGGATGCGGCCTGTGAAAATTTGCCCTATGGCCTGCATGCTCAAACGTGACCGCTGATCCAGGCCCTTCAATCACCCGGCATCCC
>JANMVO010000087.1:0-4283 GCA_031392805.1 Rhodoferax sp.
TGGTGGCCGCCACGCCCAATTCATGGATGCCGCAGCAGTTTGAAAACCCGGCCAATATCGAGGCGCATATGCGCACCACGGCGCTTGAAATTCTGGCTGACTTCCCCGGCGGGCTCGACGCGATCATCACCGGCGTGGGCACTGGCGGCCACCTCACCGGTTGCGCCAGAGTCCTCAAAGCCAAGTGGCCGCAGCTCAAAGTGTTTGCGGTGGAGCCGGTCGCGTCACCCGTGATCTCGGGCGGCGTGCACTCACCCCACCCGATTCAGGGCATTGGCGCAGGCTTCATCCCCAAAAACCTGGACATGACTCTGTTGGACGGCGTGATCCAGGTCGACGCCGAACCGGCCCGCGAGATGGCCCGCCGTTGCGCGCGCGAAGAAGGCATTTTGGTGGGCATCTCCAGCGGCGCCACGCTGGCCGCGATTGCGCAAAAACTGCCTGACCTGCAAGCCGGTGCCACCGTGCTGGGATTCAACTACGACACCGGTGAGCGGTATCTGTCGATTGAAGGGTTTTTGCCGGCGTGACAAGTTGTAGGCGGCAGTGGCGCCGCTTCAGTGGTACCCTGCTCCCGCTGGTGCCGCACTGCAAGAACGATCACCAAATCTGCCGATTCGTCATACTGGTACAAAGCCAGATACCCAGACTTGCCGCGTGAAATCACCAGCTCGCGCAGGCCCTGCTCAACCGGGCGTCCGATCTTGGGATGCTTCTCAAGGATGCCGAGTGCATCGGTCACCAGATCAACCGTCTGCACGGCTTCATGTGGAAACTTTTCGATCAGAAAATCAACAAGCTGGTCCAGATCATCAGCAGCGTCAATTGACAGAACCCAGCGAGTCATCTGGTGCGCGCCACCAATGAGTCAATTCGCACGGGCTTGGGGCGAGCGGCCTTCAACCCGCGCGCACGGGCTTTAAGGTATTCGGCAAACGCAACGCCGTCAATCACACGGCCAGATTCAACCACCTGTTGGCGCGAGCGAAGGGCATCCGCTACAAAGGCGCTGTGATTTTCAGCATTCGAGAGCGTGGCTTCAATAGCATTCACCATGACGGCGTGGGGCGTGACGCCTTGGCTGGCGGCCAGCCGGTTCAGGCGCAGTTTGGTTTCTTCAGCCAGTTTGACAGAGACTGTGGGCATCAGTTGAACTCCTTGTTTGCGTCTGAGTTGACGTGAATCCAAGTCAAATACTACCATGGTAATACCTTAGGCTTGTGCCTGTTGTTCTGCTGGACACCACGCCGTCAGACGGCCCCGTCAAGCCTTCACGTCAGCCCTTCCCATCGAACCGGCCAGGCTGGTACCGCTCAATGGTCAGCCCCGCCAAACTGATGTCCGGCGCGCGCCCCGACATCAAAGCCGCCAGCACGCGCCCTGTGCCCGCCGCCATGGTCCAACCCAGCGTGCCGTGGCCGGTCGCAAGGTAAAGGTTGGGGATGTGCGTGCCGCCCAAAATCGGCGCGCCGTCGGGCGTCGTGGGCCGCAGGCCGCACCAGAACTCGGCCCGGCTGACATCGCCCCCTTTGGGAAAGAGGTCGGTCACGACATGGTTCAGGGTGGACCGGCGTGCCTCGCGCAGCTTCAGGCTGAAGCCCGCCAGCTCGGCCGTGCCACCCACGCGGATGCAGTCGCCCAGGCGCGTTACGGCCACCTTGTGCGTCTCGTCCATGATGGTGGATTCCGGTGCAAAATTTGCATCGATGATGGGCACGGTGATCGAGTAGCCCTTGACCGGGTATACCGGCAGATCAATGCCCAGCGGTTTGACGACCTGCGGTGAATAGCTCCCCAGTGATACCAGGTAGGCGTCGGTCGTTAACATTTCCGCGCTGGCGCCCGCTTTGGTGCCTGTGCTAACGCGCACGCCGCTGATGTTGCCACCCGCGCTGTCGATGCCTTCAATCGCCGTGCCAAAGCGAAATGTGACGCTCAGCGCCGCCGCCAGTTTGGCCATGTTTTGCGTGAACTTGAAGCAGTCACCGGTTTCATCGCCGGGCAGGCGCAGCGCGCCGACAAACTTCTCCTTGACCAGCGCCAGCGCGGGCTCGACGTTGCAGTAGCCCTCCCGGTCCAGCACCTCAAACGGCACGCCGTACTCTTTGAGGATGTCAACGTCTTTGCCAATGCCATCGAGCTGCTTCTGCGTGCGAAAAAGCTGCAGCGTGCCCTGCGCCCGCTCGTCGTATTGAATGCCGGTCTCTTGGCGCAGCGCCACCAGGCAATCGCGGCTGTATTCGTCCAGGCGCACCATGCGGCCCTTGTTGGTGCGGTAACGCGCCTCGGTGCAGTTGCGCAGCATCATGGCGCCCCAGCGCCACATGGCCATGTCACGCATGGGCCAGATCACCAGCGGCCTGTGGTGCATCAGCATCCATTTGACGGCCTTGAGTGGAACGCCCGGCCCCGCCCACGGCGCCGAATAACCTGGAGACACCTCCCCGGCATTGGCGAAGCTGGTCTCCAGCGCCGGGCCGCTCTGCCGGTCAACCACGGTCACCTGGTGGCCTGCGCGGGGCCAGGCAATACGCGCTGGTGGTTCCGATGACGCCACTGCCTAGAATCAGGATACGCATGATGGGGTGAGTGGGTCATGACGTGATGGTCCATTGTCACGCAGGCCAGCCGTAAAATCCGGGACTTCCGCTTGATCACCCCAAGCCATACAGACGCTACAGACGCCATAGACGCGACAGACGCTGACCATGATTCGACTGACCGAACTCAAGCTGCGGCTTGACCATTCCCCTGACGATTTGACCGCACTGGTGCGCAAGTCGCTGGCCCTGGCCGATCCCGAAGTCGCCACGATCCACGTTTTCAAGCGCAGCATCGACGCCCGCAAAGCCGAGCTGCTGCTGGTGTACATTGTTGACGTGGGCTTGTCGCCTGAGCGCGAAGCGGCGCTGCTGGCGAAATTTGCAAACCACTTGCACATTGGTCCGACTCCGGACATCGCCTATCAATTGCCAATGCAGGCACCCGTCGATCGTCCGCTGCGACCTGTGGATCAACAGACGCGACCTGTGGTCGTGGGCTTTGGCCCCTGCGGCATCTTCGCAGCGCTGCTGCTGGCGCAGATGGGCTTCAAACCCATCGTGCTGGAGCGTGGCAAGTCGGTGCGCGAGCGCACCCAGGACACCTGGGGCCTGTGGCGCAAGAACCAGCTCAACCCCGAGAGCAATGTGCAGTTTGGCGAAGGCGGCGCGGGCACGTTTTCAGACGGCAAGCTGTGGAGCCAGATCAAGGACCCGCGCCATCTGGGCCGCAAGGTGATGCAGGAGTTTGTCAAGGCCGGTGCGCCGCCTGAAATTCTGGTGGAGGCGCACCCGCACATCGGCACGTTCAGGCTGGTGGGCGTGGTGGAACACATGCGCGCGCAGATCATTGCGCTGGGCGGCGAGATTCGCTTTGAGCAGCGGGTGACGGATCTGCTGCTTGAAAACGCCCCGGCTGATGCGCAAGGCCGCACCCGGCACATCCGCGCTCTCACCGTGCTGGACGTGGCCGCCAACACTTCCTACGCGCTGCGCGCCGACCAGGTCGTGCTGGCCCTCGGCCACAGCGCGCGCGACACCTTTGCCATGCTGCATGCGCGCGGTGTGTTCATGGAGGCCAAGCCGTTCTCCATCGGCTTTCGCATCGAGCACCCGCAGGGGCTGATTGACCGCGCGCGCTGGGGCCGGCATGCGGGGCACCCGCTGCTGGGCGCGGCGGAGTACAAGCTGGTGCACCACGCCGAGCGCGGAATTGCCAAGGGCAGATCGGTCTACAGCTTTTGCATGTGCCCCGGCGGAACGGTGGTGGCGGCCACCAGCGAGCCAGGCCGCGTGGTCACCAATGGCATGAGCCAGTATTCACGCAATGAGCGCAACGCCAACGCTGGCATTGTGGTGGGCATTGAGCCCCGCGACTTCCCCACCGATGCAGCGTCATTCCATGCCGCGCTGGGTGAGGCCGTAGACCCGCAGCCCCCTGAGGGCGTGGGGTACCACCCGCTGGCGGGCATCGTGCTCCAGCGCCAGCTTGAGTCCAACGCCTATGTGCTGGGCGGCAGCACCTACGAAGCACCGGGCCAACTGGTCGGTGATTTTTTGGCAGACCGCGCCTCCACCACACTCGGCCGCGTGATGCCGTCTTACAAACCCGGCGTCAAGCTCGGCAGCCTGTCCACCGCCCTGCCCGGCTACGCCATTGCGGCCATCCGCGAAGCCATTCCCGCCTTCGGCAAAAAAATCAAGGGCTTCGACATGGCGGACGCGGTGCTGACCGGTGTGGAA
>JANMVO010000106.1:0-2747 GCA_031392805.1 Rhodoferax sp.
TCAAAAATTCAACGTCGTGATTGACCCGCTGGTAGACGGCTCAACCGGCCTGCAGTCATTGGCCACCGAGGCGGTGGAAAAGCAGGTCATCAGCATGGTGGGCAGCGACTTCCCCTCCTACCAGATCAAGCCGCTGAATGCCGCCAGCCTGGCGGCGCTGCCATTGGTTTTCATAGGCACGTTCACGCCAATTAACCTGCAGGGCAAGGGTTTGGGGGAACGCGATGCGTACCGTGTCTGTTTTGCGCTGGCGGATCTTAAAACTGGAAAAATCGTCAGCAAGGGCTTTGCCCGGTCACAGACCGCAGGCGTAGACCCGACACCGCTGCCGTATTTCCAGGACGCGCCGCTGTGGGTCAACGACAAAATTGTTGAAGGCTACATCAAGACCTGCCAGGGCACCAAAGCGGGTGACCCAATCAACGCAGCCTATCTGGACAAGGTGGTGGCAATTGCCGGCATCGACGAGGCCACCAAGGCCTACAACAGCAAGAAGTACCGGGAATCGCTGGCGCTGTTCACGTCCCTGCTGCGTAATCCTGCGGGGGATCAGCCCAGAGTGCACACCGGCGTGTATTTGTCCAACCTGCGTCTGGGCAGGCGCGAACCCGCCATGCAGGCCTTCGGCAAAATTGCGCAGCAGGGCATGGTCGCCAGGCGTTTGGCTGTCAAATTCAATTTTCAGCAGGGCGGGGCCAGCTTGGCCAAAGACGCCAGCCCCTATGACCGCTGGCTTAAAGAGCTGGCGATTCAGTCTTCCAAGGCTGCCACTGCCAGCGATACCTGCATTGAAGTCAGTGCGCATACCGGGCGGGCCGGCTCCGAACCCCTGAACCAGCGCATCTCGCTGCAACGGGCAGAGTACGTGAAGCAGCGCCTGATCGCCGAGCGCCGTGATCTTGCCCCCCGAATGACCGCCAAGGGCTATGGCTCCAGCGAGGCGATGGTGGCTACCGGTCGCGACGACCCTTCGGACGCGTTGGACCGACGCATCGAACTCAAACCTGGGCCGTGTTCCTGACGCCCGATGTCCCCATGCAAGCCCCGTCTGTTGTGGCGCTGGCAGGGCCACTGCCCCGGTCGCTTCTTGACAGGTTGACGCAAGGCAGCCGGCGGGTTTGCCGACAGGCATACAGAGCGTTCTTGCTGACGCTGGCGGCCATCAGTGTCCTTCTTGCGCCAGCCAAGGCGCAGACGGTCAGCGCGCCACTGTTGCGAATTGACACCGGCGCCCATAACGCCGCCATCCGCGCGCTGGACGTCGATGCGCGGGGCCGCTATGGCGTCACCGCGTCAGAAGACAAAACGGCCCGCATTTGGGACCTTGCCAGCGGTCGCTTGCTGCAAACCTTGAGACCGCCCGTGGGCCTGGGCAACGACGGACGGCTGTTCGCGGCGGCGATGACGCCCGACGGCGCAGTCGTGGCGGTGGGGGGCTGGTCCGCAGACAACGACGTCTATCTGTTCGAGAGGGCCAGTGGCACGATGATTCAGCGCATCTCGGGCTTGGCCAACACCATTACGCAGCTTGCTTTTGCGCCAGACGGCCAGTCACTGCTGATCGGCCTGTGGGGCAAGCACGGCGTGCGGCTGTTTGGCACAACGGCGGGCTGGCGCAGCAGCACTGAACTGGGCAACGACACCCAATACGAAGGCGAGGTTTACGGTGCCCGTTTTTCGCCTGATGGCAAGCGGCTGGCCAGCGCCAGTGTGGACGGCACTGTGCGCGTGTACGACCTGAGCCAGAGACGCCTGAAACTGATTCAAAGCGCGCGCCCCACAGGGGGTAGCCAGCCGTATAGCGTGGCTTACGCGCCCGACAGCAGCCTGCTGGCCGTCAGCTTTTCCGACACCAGTGCGGTTGCGGTGTTGCACGCCGACACCTTGCAACAAGCCTATGCGCCAAGTGCGGCCGGTATCGCCAACGGCAGCCTGGCGGCGCTGGCCTGGTCGGCTGACGGTCACACGTTGCTGGCGGGCGGAACATGGAAACGCGCCGATGGCACGCACGGCCTGCGGGCGTGGGCAGACCGGGGTCGCGGTGCTGCCACTGATACCAGCCTGGCCAGCGACAGTATTGTGGCGTTGCGTGCACTCGCCGATGGGCGCGTTGTTTATGCTGCGGCTGACCCGGCCTGGGGCTGGTTGACACCAGGGTCCAGCGCAGCCGTGGGAGTAGGCGCGGGTACAGGCGCTGACCCCGGCGTTCCCGGGCGCGCAAACCAGCAGTCGGTACAAAGTGGTCTGGTTGATTTTCGCGATGGCCGGGCTGAGTTTCGCACGGCGCACGACGGCAGTGCCATTGCGTTTGCTGCGCGCCGCGACAACGGCACGGTCGAGCCACTCGGCTTTGATCTGAAGAGCGCGGCAGGGACTGCGCCGCAGCCCGGGTGGACACCCGCCAGCGCCAGTGGCAAGGGGCTGCAGATCACCGATTGGTTCGATGGCGTGCGCCCTCGCATCAACGGCAGCCTGCTCGCTCTGACCGACAATGAAGTCTCCCTGTCGGCCGCCGTGGCACCCGACGGCAGCGCACTTGCACTGGGCACCAGTTTTTACCTGCGCTTTCTCAAGGCCAATGGCACCACGCTGTGGCGCACAGCGGCACCGGGCACCACCTGGCAGGTCAACATCTCTGGTGATGGTCGCTGGGTGATTGCCGGCTTTGGTGACGGCACGGTACGCTGGTACCGCGCCCGCGACGGGCTTGAACTGCTGGCCCTGCTGCCCCATGCCGACCGCAAACG
>JANMVO010000126.1:0-5926 GCA_031392805.1 Rhodoferax sp.
CTACTGGCTAGTTTACTCTTAATGGCAGCTCTATAAACTGGAGAGGCCGGTCACTGATCACTCGGGAAGTGGTGTTCAATTTGATTGGCAGCAGCAGCAGCAGCAGCACCATCATCATCCAGGGACTGCATATCAAGACCGTCCTTGATGAAAACACTGACGCGCCGGGCATCATGATCCCAGACGACGATCTCGCAACCCTGGTAATTGAGCGCGATGGGTTTCACGGAGAATGGAATTACCGCTGGTGACCGCGCGATCAGCACGCCAGAATCAAATGGTTCAGGTTATTTTTGTGCGACTACTGACCGTGAAAATGAGACATTTAAATGTCCGCAAAGGACTATGAAGGTCAGCGCAGATTGCGCGCAAACAGGGCGTGAAGCCGCTCCCAGTGCCGCTCGGCCGAAGCCTTGTGGTAGATGCCTTCACGCTTGGGAAACACAAAGCCGTGGTGGGTTTTTGGATACCACTCAACCCGGTAACGGATGCCTGTGGTTTTCAGGTGCGAATCGAGTTTGTGGATCATCTCGGTGGGAGCATAAATGTCGGTTTCAGCAGCTCCGATGTAGATCTCGGCTTTAATGCGGTCTGCGGTCCGGTGCGGCGAGTCCAGATCATCGGTGCACAGGCTGACACCGTGAAAGCTGGCAGCAGCGGCAATGCGTTCCGGGTGGGCCTCAGCGGCCCAGAAGATGAAGGGCCCACTCATGCAGTAGCCCACGATGCCAACTTTGGAGCGCGGCCCTGCGGCGGCTGCCGGGTCGCGGTCAATGAAGTCCAGCAACGCCTGGGTATCTGACAGGATCATGGGCCGCTTCAGCGAGTGCATGTGTTCGAACATGACGGCGCGCGCCTCATCGCCCACACCCATCTTGAAGTTGCGGTCACGCCGGTAGTACAGGTTGGGCAGGATGACGTAGTAGCCCGTGGACGCCAGGCGTCGCGCCATGTCGTGCAGCTCTTCGCGCTTGCCCGGCGCATCCATGTAGAAAATGATGGCCGGGTGCGGGCCGCCTTCTTCAGGGTGCGTGATAAATGTGTTCATCACGCCATCGGGCGTGGTGATGTCAAGTTCCCGGTCAATCATGACTTGCCTCCGCCGGTGCGCCGTACTTCATCCGCCAGTTGATTGCCGGTCAGGTAATGCGGCACGCGGTTGAAAATCAAGCGTTTGACGCGCTGCACGAAGGCGTTTGACCCATTGACTTCTTCGCTCCAGTATTTGTTGGCGTAGGCCATGTTGCGGGGCACGTCCAGGTAAAAGCCATCGCGCGAGCCTTTGCCGCCAAACATGTACAACTTGCCGTCGATGATGCGCCATGAATCAGCATCGCCACCCCAGGGGATTCCATACACGATGCCATTGGCGCAGTAGCCGTTGAACTGCGGCATGTATTTGGCGGGCTCCTTGTCAAACAGCGCTTTGTGCTCGGTAGTGGCAAAACGGAAGGTCACGCCATCGATCACGGTTTTAATGGCCACATCACCCTTGCGGTGCCGGCCTTGCGTGAAGTAGGCGACAACATCGTGCCCAAACAGCATCAGGTGTTTGTCTTCGCCGTCGGCCACGGCGTTGAGCGGGCGGATCGAGCCTTGCGGGCTTTGCGTCATCAATGGCGCACAGCCTTGCAGTGCGGCAGCGAAAATGATGGTGAAAAGGAGTTTGTGCAGAGTTGGCATGGTGATGGACCTCTTGGACATAAAACATGGAACATGGAACATGGAGATGGGTTTCGGGTTTTGCCCGCACCGGCGATACCGAATCTTACTGCTGCGTTCATTGGCCATGCGAGCACCCAAACCGCAGTACAGGATGCGGTCAGCCACACCGGTTGGACTTCTCGCGCGCCGTCTGCGCCGCGTAGCGTGACGCTTCGCGCCGCCTGCACAAAATCGTGATACTATTAATGTAATAGCTTACTATGTCCATTTTACGAGGGCTATCGCGCTAAAGTAGCTTTAAAAAGCGTCAAATCACGACGCTGGCCGCAGCTTGTAATGATGCTGCTGGGCGCGGTGTTTTTTGATGGAAGTTTGCGGCATTAACTTCCCCACTGCTTCCCCCGCCTACTTCGCCACCACCCGCACCATCTCCAGACATTTGTTGGAGTAGCCCCATTCGTTGTCGTACCAGGCCACTATTTTGACGAACGTGCCGTCCAGCGCGATGCTGGCATCAGCGTCAAAAATGGAAGTGCGTACATCACCACGGAAGTCGGTGGCGACGACCTTGTCCTCGGTGTAGCCAAGCACGCCTTTGAGGCCACCCGCTTCCACCGCTTTTTCACTTTGCGCCTTCATCTCGGCGCAGATTTCCTTGAACGTGGCTTCCTGGTTCAGCTCACAGGTCAGGTCCACCACTGACACGTCTGACGTTGGCACGCGGAACGACATGCCGGTCAGCTTTTTGTTCAGCGCAGGGATCACCACGCCCACTGCCTTGGCCGCGCCAGTGCTGCTGGGGATGATATTTTCCAAAATGCCACGGCCACCACGCCAGTCTTTGTTGCTGGGGCCGTCCACGGTTTTTTGGGTGGCGGTAGCGGCGTGCACCGTGGTCATCAGACCGCGCTTGATGCCCCACTTGTCGTTGAGCACCTTGGCCACGGGGGCCAGGCAGTTGGTGGTGCACGACGCGTTGGAGATGATGGCCTGGCCGGTGTAGGTTTTGTCATTCACGCCGAAGACGAACATGGGGGTGTCGTCTTTGGAAGGGGCGGAGAAGATGACTTTTTTAGCACCTGCGGCCAGGTGTTTTTCACCGGAGGCTTTGTCCAGGAAGAGCCCGGTGGCTTCAAGCACGATATCCGCACCGACTTCATTCCATTTCAGGTTGGCCGGGTCGCGCTCTTGCGTGAGGCGGATTTTTTTGCCGTTGACGATAAGCGTGTTGCCGTCGACCGAGACCTCGCCCTTGAAGCGGCCATGCACCGAGTCGTATTGCAGCATGTAGGCCAGGTAGTCTGGCTCCAGAAGGTCGTTGATACCCACGATCTCAATGTCCGGGAAATTCTGAACTGCGGCACGCAGCACGTTGCGCCCGATGCGGCCGAAACCGTTGATACCTACTTTAATTGCCATAAAAATTACTCCTGAAAATAAAACCTGAAAAGTTCAATCGCTTACTTGCCCAAAACCTTTTGCACCGTATCCGCCACATTCTCGGGCGTGAAGCCAAAGTGCTTGAACAATACCGGTGCGGGAGCCGATTCGCCATAGGTGTCAATGCCCACCACGGCGGCGCAGCCGTATTTCCACCAGCCACCAGTCACGCCCATCTCCACCGCGATGCGGGGGATGCCTGCGGGCAGCACGGCGCGCTTATAGGCTTCGCTCTGCTGGTCGAACGCGGTATTGCTGGGCATGGAGACCACGCGTACCGCTATTTTTTTGGAAGCTAACAGTTCTTGCGCCTTGAGGGCCAGCTGCACTTCTGAGCCAGTCGCGATGATGACGGCCTGGGCCTTTTTTTTCATGCCCACCTCAGACGGCTCAGCCAGTACATAAGCGCCTTTGCTGATGGCGTCCAGACCGAAGGCGTCGGTTGCAGCGTCGGAAGCAGCGTCAGAGTCACCCTTGGGCGCGTAACTGATGTTCTGGCGGCTCAGTAGCAATGCGGTTGGTTTTGCCCTGTTTTGCAGGGCGACCGTCCAGGCCACTGCCGTCTCGGCCGTGTCGCCGGGTCGCCAGACATCGAGGTTGGGAATGAGGCGCAGCGAAGCCGCATGCTCAATCGACTGGTGCGTGGGTCCGTCTTCGCCCAGGCCGATGCTGTCGTGTGTGAACACATGCACCACGCGCAGCTTCATGAGCGCGGCCATGCGAATGGCGTTGCGGCTGTAGTCGCTGAAGGTGAGGAAGGTGCCGCCGTAAGGAATGAAGCCGCCGTGCAGCGCAATACCATTCATGATGGCGGCCATGCCGAACTCGCGCACGCCATAGTTGATGTGGCGGCCGCCGGCTTTCGAGCCATCCGCGTTGACCGTTTGCACCACGTCACCCGCCAGGTCAAAGCGCAGGCTTGGCGTGGATTTGGTGTTGGTGAGATTGGAGCCGGTCAGGTCGGCTGATCCGCCCAGCATCTCGGGCAGGGCCGCCGTGAAGGACTCCAGCGCCAATTGGGAGGCCTTGCGCGAGGCGACCGTCTCGGCCCTGGCGTGTGCGCCAATGACCGTGTCCACCGCGACTTGTGCAAAATTCCTGGGCAACTCGCCCTTCATGCGGCGGGTAAGCTCCCTGGCAAGTGCAGGGTGTGCCGCCTTGTAGGCTGCAAACTTGGCGTTCCATGTTGACTCTGCTGCTCTGCCTGCGACCTTGGCGTCCCAATCCGCATAGACATCTTTGGGAATGACGAAAGGGGCGTAGGGCCAGCCCAGGGCTTCACGCGTGAGCGTGATTTCTTCCGCCCCAAGCGGCTCGCCATGGGCCTTGGCCGTGTTGACACGGTGCGGTGAGCCAAAGCCAATGGCTGTTTTGCAAATGATCAGGGTCGGACGCTCGACACTGTTCTTGGCGTCCGCAATCGCCCTGGACACCACGCCTGCGTCCTGGCCGTCAATCGGCCCGATGACGTTCCAGCCATAGGCCATGAAGCGCTGCGCCGTGTTGTCCACAAACCAGGGTGCGACGTGGCCGTCGATGGAGATGCCGTTGTCGTCGTAGAGGGCGATGAGTTTGTTGAGCTTCCAGGCACCGGCCAAAGCTGAGGCTTCGTGACTGATGCCTTCCATCAGGCAGCCGTCGCCCAGGAACACATAGGTGTTGTGGTTGACGACCTCATGAAAGGTATCGCCATCCTGACGGTTGAACTCACTGGCCAGCAGTTTCTCGCCCAGCGCCATGCCCACGGCATTGGTCAGGCCCTGGCCCAGCGGGCCGGTGGTGGTCTCCACGCCAGGGGTCAGGCCCAATTCCGGATGGCCCGGTGTCTTGCTGTGCAACTGGCGAAAGTTTTCCAGCTCGCGCAGGGCAAGCTTGTAACCGGTGAGGTGCAGCACCGCATACAGCAGCATGGAGGCGTGGCCATTGCTGAGTACAAAGCGGTCGCGGTCAAACCAGTGCGGGTTGGCCGGGTTGTGCTTGAGGTGGTCGCCCCACAGCGCGACCGCCATGTCGGCCATGCCCATCGGTGCGCCGGGGTGGCCCGAATTGGCTTGTTGAACTGCGTCCATTGCCAACGCGCGAATTGCGTTGGCCATCAATTGAATCTTGCTGTGGGCCATCTGGAGTTTCGGGAAATAGGTCAGGAAAATTGAAAAAAAAAGGGACTGGGAAACCGGCATTTTAGCGGGGCACATGCAAGTCAAAACAAAGGTATGAATTAAAGTAGCGGCCATGCAAGGACTACACCTTACCGCTGACCTGCACCAGTGCCAGTGTGATGCTGCCTGGTTGGTGGATGCCAAATTGTTAGGCGCGCACTGCCTGCAAGCCGTCAATTCTGTCGGCCTGCAAGCGGTGGCACATCTGTTTCACAATTTTCCATCTACCGGCCTCGGTCCGCCCGGACTCACGGCAACGGTGCTGCTGGCCGAGTCGCACCTGTGCGTGCACACTTGGCCTGAACAGCACGCGGTCACGCTGGACGTGTATGTGTGCAATTTTTGCGGCGACCACTCGGCCAAGGCGCACGCGTTAATGGACCTGATGCTGGCACTGTTTGATGCGCAGCGGGTGCATCGACAAAGTTTGAACCGGGGCTTGACAACATGACCGCACAAGCCATCATCCTCGCCGCCGGGCGCGGTGAGCGCATGCGCCCGCTCACCGACACCTGCCCCAAACCGCTGCTGCGCGTGCGCGGCAAACCGCTGATGCAGTGGCCCCTGGAAGCGCTGGCGCGTGGTGGGTTTGGCAAAGTGGTAGTGAACACGGCATGGCTGGGGGAGCAGGTTTCAGCGGCTTTTGGCAATGAAATTGTGCT
>JANMVO010000199.1:0-4358 GCA_031392805.1 Rhodoferax sp.
ACGGGCCCGAGCTTGAGCGCAGGCGCTATGTTGGGTGGCGCAACTTTGCCGACGCCCACTGCGCGCGCGGCAGCCTGGGAACTGGCCTGGGTACCTTTGGCAAGCTGCTGTTGACCGGCCCCCGACGCGGGGAGTCGGTGCAACGTCTGGCAAAGTCGCTGGTTCGCCGGGCCTTTCCGAAGCGGTAAATTCCTGAATTGACTTTGCCTTGCAAGGCTGAACTGGCAATCCCGGTGACAGCACTGGTCACGCCGCCTTTCGGATTAAATCTGTGATGACAATGCTTTCGCCCGAGATCGATGTTTGAAAGTTGTGGTGATAAAACAGGCTGTAGCCCTTATGCAATGGTTTTATATTGCTATTAAATAATTATTAATTGATATTTTGATCCGTCTTATGGTCTTAACGCATTTCGCCATACACAAGTCCCCTTGAGCCTGAAGCTCGCGTGAGAATTTGATGCCAGCGGCTAAGTCCAATGCTATGAAATAAATAGCTTATCTCATGACATGAGGGGACTTGTGCATAACGAAACGGCCTTAACTCCAGTCGGTCAAAGCGCCACGATTAACACGAAGCGCTTGACTGGTAAGAATGCTTTTAGGGTGCACAGGCTCAAGTGGGCTGTGAGATACTTTTCCCAAGCAGCCTCTTTTTTAGCCGCAGCCATTCCCATTGCATTCCCATGACCGAATCCATCCTCTTGCCGGAACTTATCGCCATAACGGCGCAACGCACGCCGCAGGCGATTGCATTGACCAGTGGTGCCACGAATTTAAGTTACGCAGATTTGAGTACGGGCGTGAGCCAGTTTGCGTCTGGATTGCGGGCTTTGGGCCTGATGCGCGGCGAGCGGGTGGCGATTTACCTTGAAAAACGAATTGAGACCGTGATTGCCAGTTTTGGCGCGCCGGCCGTCGGCGCCGTATTCGTGCCGCTTAACCCACTGCTAAAGCCAGAGCAAGTGGCCTTCATTTTGCGAGATTGCAACGTTCGCGTGCTGGTGACGTCGCCCGAGCGTCTGGCGCTGCTTAGTGGAGTTCTGGGTGAATGTAGCGATTTGGCGCATGTGGTGGTGACGGCGTCTAAGCAGGAGGGTGGCGGGAACGTGGGGTCAATTGCCGTGGGCCAATGGCAGGATTTCCTGAACGGTCCGCTACGGGCCGGGCATCGGGTCATTGATGTCGATATGGCCGCGATTTTATACACCTCGGGCAGCACCGGCAAACCCAAAGGGGTCGTGCTGTCCCATCGCAATATGGTGGCGGGTGCCAAGAGCGTGGCATCCTATCTTGAGAATAATTCACGGGACACTTTGCTGGCTGCGCTCCCGCTGTCGTTTGATGCAGGATTCAGCCAGCTAACCACCGCATTTCACACTGGGGCACGGGTTGTCTTGCTGAACTATCTGATGCCTCGCGACGTGCTCAAGGCCATGGAGCGCGAAAAGGTGACCGGCCTGACCGCCGTTCCGCCCCTGTACATTCAGTTGGCGCAACTGGAATGGCCAACCGCCATCAATAGCAACTTGCGTTACTTCGCCAATACTGGGGGGAGTATGCCGCGCGAAACTTTGACCCTGCTTCGCCAGCGCGTGCCCAAAGCCCGGCCTTTTCTGATGTATGGCCTCACAGAAGCTTTCCGCTCAACCTACCTGCCACCAGAGGAGGTGGACCGCCGCCCCGACTCCATCGGCAAGGCTATTCCAAACGCTGAAATTTTGGTGTTGCGCGAAGACGGTTCAACTTGCGATCCCGACGAGCCAGGGGAACTGGTGCACCGTGGTGCTCTTGTTGGTCAGGGCTACTGGAACGATGCTGAAAAAACAGCCGAACGCTATAAATTGTTGGCATCGGATGCGCCGGGCCGTCACCCGGGTTTGCAGTTGCCCGAGTATGCGGTTTTTTCAGGCGACACCGTGCGCATGGACGCAGAAGGGTTCCTGTATTTCATCGGTCGTCGCGATGAGATGATGAAAACATCTGGCTATCGGGTAAGCCCCACTGAAGTCGAAGAAATTTTGTACGCGACCAAAATGGTAGGCGAATGCGTGGCTTTTGGTGTTGATCATCCCGTCTTGGGTAATGCTATACATATAATAGCTACATATGCAATACCGACTAGGGCTAGGGGCATAAATGACCTCCTTTCTGAGTGCAAAGCCCGAATGCCTGCCTACATGGTGCCGGCAGGCATTGAGATTGTGGAAGGGCCGTTGCCGCGCAATCCCAATGGCAAAATCGACCGCAAACTGCTGTCAACCGACTGGGTGGCGCGGCATGCAGCCTGAGGGGGTCGGGCAACCACAGCGACCTTGGCATGACGGTCTGCCCCAAAATTGAAAGCCCAACGGAAATCTATGTCACTCACTGAACGCGTTTTGCCCGTGCACGCGCCCATGAACCAGTTTGCCATGAATGATGGCCAACTTGTCATTGGCGGGGAGAGCCTGTCTGTTGTCGCAGCCAGGGTGGGGCTAACCCCTTTTTACGCGTATGACCGTTCGCTGTTGCGCACCCGCGTGGCAAGCCTGCGTGACGTGCTGCCGCAAGGGGTCAAGCTTCACTACGCGATGAAGGCCAACCCGATGCCCGCCGTCGTTGGATTTATGGCAGGGCTGGTGGACGGCATTGATGTGGCTTCTGCGGGTGAACTAAAAGTCGCGCTGGATGCCGGTGCCAACCCGCTGGAAATCAGCTTCGCCGGGCCCGGCAAGCGCGATGCCGAATTGCGCCAAGCGGTGGCTTCGCGTGTGCTGATCAACATTGAATCGTTTCGTGAAGTTGCAGCGCTGCAGTCCATCTCCAGCGAGCTGGGTCTGCCAGCAAGGGTGGCAGTACGCGTCAACCCGGACTTCGAACTTAAGGGCTCAGGGATGAAAATGGGCGGCGGCCCCAAACAGTTCGGTGTGGACGTAGAGCGAATGCCTGAACTTCTTGCACAGATTGGCCGCGCTGGTCTTGCGTTTGAAGGATTTCATCTTTTTGCAGGCTCGCAAAATTTGCGCTCTGACTCCATTTGTGAAGCCCAGCAAAAGTCTTACGAGTTGGCCGTGCGGCTGGCTGAGCATGCGCCCGGCCCGGTGAAGTTTTTAAATCTGGGTGGCGGGTTTGGCATCCCTTACTTTCCAGGCGAAAAAAGACTCGATATCCAGCCTGTTGGCGATAACTTGCGCCACCTGGCCTTGCGCGCGAAGACCGAGTTGCCACAGGCTTCCTTTGTAATCGAATTGGGGCGATACCTGGTGGGAGAGGCAGGGGTTTATGTCACGCGCATTGTTGACCGCAAGGTGTCGCGGGGGCAGGTATTTCTGGTCACCGACGGTGGGTTGCACCATCATTTGTCGGCTTCCGGTAATTTTGGACAAATTGTTCGAAAGAACTACCCGGTAACCATCGGCAACCGGTTGAATTCAGGTTCCAATGAGGTAGCGTCTGTCGTGGGACCCCTGTGTACCCCGCTGGACCTTCTGGCCGACCGTATGGAACTGCCGGTCGCCCGAGAGGGTGATCTGGTTGTGGTATTCCAGTCTGGCGCTTACGGTGCAAGTGCCAGCCCGCAAGCGTTTTTGGGGCACCCACCTTGTCTTGAGATTTTGGTTTGACGCTGCAAGGAAGGACTGACCGACGTGTAACATTGACCTGCCTCTGGTATTGGATTGGTTGGGCTTTGGTGATTGGGCGCGGATATCCAAACGGAAAACGAAACTGATAGGGATGTGTGTATGGGAGCCGGGATGTGATCAAGATATTCAGTCATTACCTTCACAAGAGAACGCTACTACGGGTCTTTTTTGACTTGGGCCTGGTGGTCGCTACCGTGGTGTTGTCGATCATGTGGCAGTCCAATGACTTGGCATCCATTGTGTCAGTTGCCCTGACTTGTGCATTTTTGCTGGCAACTGGCATGCTGGCCATCAACTTTGGGCTCGGTTTTTACCAGCGAGTACACAATCGCTCTTTGGGTCAATCCCGTGCGCGTGCCATGCTGTCGTTGTCCCTGACGCTGCTATTGGCGTACGGGATTTTCCAACTTTTGCCACTGAATTTGAGTGATCGAAAGCTGTTCGCATTGGCGGTCGTGGCAAGTATTGTCATTGTGCTGGTTCACCGGGTGTATGCCGCGCACTCAAGTTCCCAATTATTGGTCCGTCAGCGGATCCTGGTCTTTGGCACCGGCACCCGGGCAAAACTGGTAGGAAGATCACTTAAAAAGGCAGATCCCAATGTTGATCTCGTAGGGTATTTTGCGGGCCCTAACGAGGCGGTCACCGAGGTCTCGGCATGGGGCGTGCTAACGCCTGACAAATCCCTGACGGATATTGTTGTTGACGAGCAGGTAGATGAAATTGTTGTTGC
>JANMVO010000238.1:0-2934 GCA_031392805.1 Rhodoferax sp.
GACGTCAATTACGTGGGCGGATGGGTGGTTGGACAGATGGTTGCCGAATCGATCGCCAAATTGGGGACCGAGCCCACCCGGCAAAAACTGGTCGAGTCGATGAGCAAGGGTTTCGTGGTCGATACCAGGGGAATTTCCCCGCCACTCAAATACACGCCGGACGACCACTACGGCCCGGCGTTGGCGCGGCCCTACCGCTACGACTATCAAAGCAGGAAATTCAAGTCCTACGGCAATTACGCTGACTACCAGAAATATTTGAAATAAGCGCGCGTGACCCAGCGGCCAGTCAGCGCACAATGCACGGCAGTGTGGACAAATTGCCAGCACGCCGTGCCGATACATCATCCACGCTGGACGCGCCTGAACCAGATGCGTCCTTCAGTTACATCACAACAGGAGGTTCAGACATGAAAGGCATTGTTTTTACGGGCGACAGCCGGCTCGAATTGAAGGAGTTCGCCGACCCCACGCCCGGGCCGGGCGAGGTTGTCGTCGAGATCAAGGCGTCAGGCATGTGCGGCAGCGACCTGAAACTCTACCGCGCGGCGGCCGGTGCAGCGGGCGCCGGGCTGGGCCTGGGCAGCAAGGGCGGCCTGGTGATTGCCGGCCACGAGCCCTGTGGCGTGGTCGCTGCCGTCGGGTCAGGCGTCAGCGAGAAGCAGGCGCGCGTCGGCATGCGGGTCATGGTGCATCATTACCGGGGCTGCGGTGCCTGTCCGCACTGCTCAACGGGCTGGATGCAACTGTGCGAAACAGGGGTCGAGGAAATCTATGGCGTCACCTCCAACGGTGCGCACGCGCGCTACCTGAAATGTCCAGCCCGCACCCTGGTGCCCTTGCCCGACGAGCTGACGTCCTCCACGGGTGCGGCAATAGTGTGTGGCACCGGCACCGCCTGGGGCGCGCTCCAGCGCCTGGGCTTGCAGGGTGACCATACCATTGCGATATTTGGCCAGGGTCCGGTCGGCTTGTCAGCCACGCAGCTCGCCTCGAACATGGGCGCACGCGTGATTGCGCTCGACACCGGCCCTGAGCGCTTGAAGCGGGCACGCGAATTGGGTGCTGAAGTTCTCATCAATCCCGCGACCTGCGACAACGTCGTCGCCGCCATCAAGGATGCCACGCATGGACTGGGTGCACACCTGTCGCTGGACGCCTCGTCCGCGCCGAGCGCGCGACGCCAGGCGGTGCAATGTGTGCGCACCTGGGGCAAAGCCTGTTTTGTAGGGGAGGGCGGTGACGTGACGCTGGAAGTAAGCAGCGACATGATTCGCCGCCAGGTCACGGTCATCGGCTCCTGGACTTTTTCAACCGCTGGCCAGGCCGAGTGCGCCCGCTTCATTGCCGAGCGCAAGATCGATGTGGACCAGCTGTTCACGCACACCTGGCGGCTCGATCAAGCGGAAGAGGCTTACCAGCTATTCAATCAACAAACCAGTGGCAAAGGTGTGTTCTTGATGTGAACTGCCAGCGACCTGATCAGTGTATTTTTGAGGCTGATGTCAATAAAAGGAGGCGACATGCCAGTGGCGATGTCAACACATCTGGGAACTGATTTCGCCGCATTGGTACTGGGCATGGTGGTGATGACTGCGCACGCACACATAAAATATGGTCAGGGTTCGAGCGACACCGAAATCAAAATCGGCAACACTGCGGCGTATTCAGGGCCGACCTCAACCTGCGGCGCGGTGGGGCATTGATGACCCATGTTCCTTTGATCGTCGGATTGGGCGGTACCACTCGGGCCGGCTCCACATCCGAGCAGGCGCTTCAAGTGGCTTTGAAGCGCGCCCGCGCGCTGGGTTGTGAGACCGTGGCCTTAACCGGCATCGGGCTGCCAACCGAGATCTACGATCCGGCTCGACCCGAGCGCAGCGCAGCCGCCCTGACCTTGGTGGATGCCTTGCGCCGAGCCGATGGCGTGCTGATCGCCAGCCCGGCGTACCACGGCGGTTTGTCGGGGCTGGTTAAAAACGCGCTCGATTTCATCGAAGACCTGCGCGCTGACGAACGCATCTACCTGCATGGCCGGGCGGTCGGCAGCATCGTCTGCGCCGAAGGGCCGCAAGCAATGGGCTCGACCCTGGCCTCGCTGCGCGCCATCGTGCATACGCTGCGGGGCTGGCCTACGCCGTTTGGCGCGACCTTGAATTCCAGCGCCAAGCCTTTTGGCGGCGAAGGCCAAAACGCCGATGCTGCGGCGATCAAGGCCTGCGAGACGGTGGCCGAGGAGGTGGTGGCATTTGCGCGGATGTCGCGCGCACTGCGTGCTGAGGTGCTTGCCAGCGCGGCGGTTTGACCAGCTACGTGCGCGCAGGATCATCAAGGCGTGCGCAAAGCCGTTAAAAACCCGCGAGAACACAGCGCTGAAAGGGGCCGTAGATAGACCAGCCCCGGACCGCAGCCAAGCCGCCGCCCGGGAGGGATCAGCCGCCTAGCCGACGCGTGCGGCAGTCTCGGCTGCGTAGCGCTGTGTTGCCGCCTCGACCGCCTTGCTGTGGACCTCGGCCAGTTCAGGCCGTGCGGCGCGGGCCCGGTCTGCTGCGCCCTGGGTCGCCATTTGTCCCTGCCAGCGCGGGAAAACATGGCGAGCAATCATGTCGTAGCTCTTGCGCGTGGCGTCGAAGTTGGCCCAGTTGTGCGCCAGCATCAGGTAGGCGCCAAAACCGCCGTTGGACTGTTTCCACAGCCGGTCAATTTGCGCGTTTACCATGTCGGGCGTGCCGATCGCGCCCATCCCGGAGTCGTTGACAAAGGCGATCATCTCCTTGAGGTTGCTGCCCGGCACCGCCATCTGCGGGAAGGCAGCCACCGACTGCATGTACTCAAACCACTGTTCCATGCCGTAGGCGACATCGCGGTAGGCCTGATCCATCGTTTCGGCGCAGTGCACCATGCCGACCAGGCGCCACTTGTTGCGGTCCACTT
>JANMVO010000245.1:0-1756 GCA_031392805.1 Rhodoferax sp.
TGCAGCGGCGTGGCGCTGAGCCGGCATGGCGACCATTGGACTCCCGACCACATTGCCTTCACGCTGCGGCGCTACACACCCGCACTGGCCTTGGCTTACCTGATGGCCTTGATCGAGATCAATGGCTGGTTCACCTCCGGCTGGCATGGTCTGCAAGCCGCTTCAGCGCAACTGGCTCAAGTCAGCTTCATGCCGTTTTATTACCATTACTACACGACCGAAGCTGTCGCGCTGTTTAGCTTGGGGGTCGTTTCCATTTCTTACATTCCCATTGGCCTGCTGGCTTGGGCACGTGGGCGTTCACCTGCGTTCGCCGCAGCCGTGTCCTCAGTTGGCGCGGTCTGCATTGAAAGCGGCAAACTTTTCATCGAGGGTGCCCACCCTGACCCTACCAACATCCTGTTGGCGGGTACAGCAAGCTGGTTCACGGTGGGCCTTATGCAGCAGCTATCCGTTCGCACGTCCTTGCCCGTTGAATCCGGCGCCGGGGTGCAGATCACAAGACCGGCTGCGCCACCCATCAAAACGCCATGGCTGGGGCTGGTCATCTGCCTCGCTGCTGGGGGCATTTGGGTCGCCACTTTTCCAGCCTTCCCGGTGCGCGTCGGCTTGTTGCTCATCGCCTGCGCTGCTGCGATCTGGCATCGCCCCGTGTGGGTGTTTGCCATCATTGCAGCCGCTTTGCCGGTGTTTGATCTTGCGCCATGGAGCGGTCGTTTCTTTCTGGATGAGTTTGACGCCCTGCTGCTGGTTAGCCTCGCGGTTGCCTACCGCCGTGTTCCCGCGCTGCCCGGTAGCCGGTCGCGGGCCGATGTGCTCTTTGCCATGGTCGCCAGCCTCGTTGTACTAAGTTTTGCCATCAGTGCCCTAGTGGGTCTGCGGCCGTTTGCACTGCCTGATGCAAATTCATTCAACAACTATTACAGCCCTTACAACGCCCTGCGGCTTGTGAAAGGCGTCTTTTGGGCTGCTATGGTTTATGGCTTGTCCAGAAGGTTTGTAGCAAGGGGCGTTGACGCACGCCGCCCGTTTTGTTGGGGCATGGTCGCGGGTTTGGGGCTTACGGTTGCGGTCATTGTTTGGGAGCGGGTCGCGTTTAGCAGCCTCTGGAACTTCACGGACGGTTACCGCGTTACCGGGCCGTTCTCGGCCACTCACACAGGCGGTGCTTACGTCGACGGCTTTCTGGCGGCGGCGGCCCCCTTTTTGATGGTTTTGACATTGGAGAAGCGGCACTGGCTGGTCAAATTTACTGGCTTGCTGTTCATTTTGGCCAGCACCTATGCCCTGATGGTTACCTTTTCCCGCGGTGGCTACCTGTCGTTTGCGGTTGCCGTTTTTGTCGTGCTGCTGGTCTCCGCCGTCAACACGACGCGCCTGACAAAACAATTTGTTCGCAGTGCTGTCATTTTTTCGGGGCTGGCAGGTGCCATGCTGCTGGTGGCCGTGCCCATCTTCAAGGCCGAGTTTGCCCAATCGCGTGTGGCAGACGCCAGCGCTGACCTTGGTTTTCGCAAGGCGCATTGGAATGACGCGCTCAATATTCGCGACGCCGGCTGGGCCACGTCGTTTTTTGGCATGGGTCTAGCCCGCTTTCCTGACACAAAATATTGGCGCAGTACCTTAGACCCCAAGCCCGGCACCTATCGGCTGCAAAACGATGCGGGCAACAGCTATTTGCGCCTGGACTCGGGGGACGCAATTGGCGTAGAACAATTTGTGTCCTTGGAGCCCGGACAACAGTACGTGCTCAAGC
>JANMVO010000288.1:0-4566 GCA_031392805.1 Rhodoferax sp.
TTTGTCAAATGCCTTGTCGTCTGTCGCGGGCACCTGCAGGCCGACCAGAATGCGGCCATAGTCTGCGCCCTGGTTGCGGTAGTGGAACAGGCTGATGTTCCAGCCCGGGCGCATCAGGCTTAAAAACTTCATCAGCGCGCCGGGCCGTTCCGGAAACACAAAGCGCATCAATCGTTCGTTTTTTGAGAGCGCCGAATGCCCGCCCACCATGTGGCGGATATGCTCCTTGGCCAGCTCGTCATGGGTCAAGTCCAGCGCCTTGAAGCCGTGTTTGCTAAAGTTGGCGGCGATCTTTGTGCTTTCACCGGTCCCGTGGGTGGTGAGGCCGACAAACACATGGGCACTGGCCGCGTCGCTGATGCGGTAGTTGAATTCGGTGACCGACCGCACCCCCCCCGGCAAATTGCCAATCAACCCGCAAAACCGCTTGAAGCTGCCCCGCTCTTCAGGAATCGTCACCGCAAACAGCGCCTCGCGCTCTTCGCCCACCTCGGCGCGCTCGGCTACAAAGCGCAGCCGGTCAAAATTCATGTTGGCGCCGCACAAAATGGCGGCATAGGTCTCGCCCCTGGTTTTGTGGGTGGCAACGTATTGCTTGATGGCGGCCACCCCCAGCGCGCCAGCGGGTTCCACAATGCTGCGGGTGTCAACAAACACGTCTTTGATCGCCGCGCAGACGGCGTCGGTGTCGACGATGACAAATTCATCCACCAGATGGCGGGTGATTCGAAAAGTCTCCTCGCCCACCAGTTTCACCGCTGTGCCGTCCGAGAACAGGCCCACGTCGGGCAGCGCCACACGTTTTTTGGCAGCCACCGATTGCATCATCGCGTCAGAATCATTCATCTGCACGCCAATCACCTTGATCTCCGGGCACACCGCCTTGATGTAGTTGGCCACGCCGGAGATCAGCCCGCCGCCGCCAACGGCCACAAACACCGCGTGCAATTTGTCGCAGCCAAGCCCCTGGAGCTGGCGCAGCATCTCCATGGCAATCGTGCCCTGGCCGGCAATCACATCCGGGTCGTCAAACGGGTGCACAAAGGTCAGCCCCTGCTTTTTCTGCAACTCAAGGGCGTGGGTGTAGGCGTCAGAGTAGCTGTCACCAAACAGCAGCGTCTCGCCACCCAGTGCGCGCACTGCATCCACCTTGATCTGCGGCGTGGTGGTGGGCATGACGATGACAGCGCGCGCGCCCAAGCGGTGTGCGGCCAGCGCCACGCCTTGCGCGTGGTTGCCGGCAGACGCGCAAATCACGCCTTTTTTTAGCTGCTCTGGCGTGAGCTGAACCATCTTGTTGTAGGCGCCGCGCAGTTTGAAAGTGCGAACCGATTGCTGGTCTTCGCGCTTTAAGAGCACGGTGTTGTGCAGGCGTTTGCTTAAAGAGCGGGCGGGCTCCAGCGCCGACTCAATTGCCACGTCGTACACGCGGGCGGTGAGAATTTTTTTCAGATAATCGGCGGGGGTTAGCGGTTTGGAAGTCCTGGAAGGGCCGGTGGGCTTGAGTTTTTCGGTTTTCATCATCGCTTTCATGCAGCCTGAGATGATAAACGGGGGTTCAGGCAGGGCGGGCCAGCGCAGGCTTCGCCGCTACGGTCGGCCTGCTTGAATCCATGCCGTCACAGCCCCTGCCTGATGCCTACGCAACGGCCCACGCAACGCCCATGCGACGCGCACGCAACCCTCGCCCGACCCGTTTGCGCCGTCGCTGGCAAAATCTTGGTCTCAGGCACAGATCAACGGCAGATCAACAGATCAGACGCAGTTCACTCAGTTTTCAAGAAAGCGAAGCAACACAATGGAATGCACAGTCAGCTGGACCGGCAACACCGGCACGCGCTCCGGCATGGGGTTTTTGGCCGAAACCGGCAGCGGCCACACGCTGGTGATGGACGGCGCCCCCGATGCCGCCAAGCCCGAAAATGGCGGCCAAAATCTGGCGCCGCGGCCGATGGAAACCTTTCTGGCCGGTGCCGGTGGCTGCACCGCCTATGACGTGGTGCTGATCCTCAAACGCGGCCGCCACGACGTGCGCGGCTGCTCGGTCCACCTCGCCGCCGAACGCGCCCTGGTGGACCCCAAAGTGTTCACCGCCATCAACATGCACTTCACTGTCACCGGCAAAGGCATCCCCGTTGTCGCCGTGGAGCGCGCCATCGCCATGAGCCACGACAAATATTGTTCTGCCAGCATCATGCTGGGCAAGACGGCGGCAATCACCACCAGTTTTGAAGTGGTTGAGATTTGAGGTAAATTACGGGGATGGCAACAATCACGTTTGATTCGCTGAAGCTTTCCGACAAACTCAAAACAGCTGGGTTCACGCCTGATCAGGCTGAGGCAGTCGTTCGGGTCATTGCCGAGGCGCAAGACGATCTCGTCACAAAAAAAGACCTTGACATCGCCTTGTCACCGCTTAAATCCGATTTGATGGTACTAAAGTGGGCGGTTGGACTTAATGCAGCACTTTGCCTTTTGATTCTGGGAAAACTGTTCAATTATTGAGGTCGAAGTCGGCTTTAAACCCGGTACGCCACCGTCGTCATTACTTTCGCCGCCGCGCGCATCAGGTCTTTCACCGGCTGCGGCAGCTCCAGCGCACCGGCTTTTTGAGCTTCTACCGCGTGGCGCGCTTCATCGTCACGCATTTGCGCCACCAGGGCGCGCGAGGCGTGGTCGTTGGCAGGCAACAAGGTTAAATGGCTTTGCAGGTGTGCCTCAACCTGTTTTTCGGTTTCCACCACAAAACCCAGGCTGATTTTGTCGCCCAGCCGCGCGGCCACCAGCCCCATGGCAAAGGCCCCGGCGTACCACAGCGGGTTCAACAGCGACGGCCTCGCCTGCAGCTCGTCCAGGCGCGCGCGGGTCCAGGCAAGGTGGTTTGTTTCTTCAACGCTGGCCATCGCGAAATGGGTCTTTAGCGCTTCATTTTTAGTCGCGAGCCGCTGCGCGGCATAAAGCGCCTGGGCGCAGACCTCGCCCACGTGGTTGACCCGCATCAGGGCACCGGCATGGGCCTTCTCGGTGGCAGAGAGTTCCGTCGCCTGCTCGGGCAAGGTGGGGCACGGGTGGGTGGCGTGCGGCGTGGCGAACAAAATCCGCAGGGCATTGTCAACAGTGGCAAGGGTGGCGTCGATCACGCTTTATCTCCAAAAAATAGTCCAAATGAACGCACTCCAATTGAATCATGTTCACCCAAGCGCCAGTTCAGCGAAGGGATTGATCACCTGCACTCCCAAAGGTCGCTTGAGCGAACCCGCTTCCTCGGAGTAAAGCGTCTTGACGCCATGCTCCGCGCAGATGGCAATGATCAAAGCGTCCCAAACCTGGTACTTGTGAGTCGCAGCCAGCGTCCAGGCCTGCGGATAGGCTGGCGCAGATGCGTCGAGTACGCGCGCCGCCTGCGACCATATTTGCACCGTTTCCAGCGCAAATTCTTGTGACGCCAGCTTTTTCCTCAATACGACGCTCAAGTACTCGCTGAGCACTTGGCCAACCAGGGCGCCCTGTGGGTGCCTGAACAACCGCGCCAGGAGTTCAAGCGCCACTTGCCTTTTGAGGGGCGGGGCGTCGGTCGCCATCGCATAAACCAGAATATTGGTGTCAAGCGACCATGGTGTATCAGGTGTCGTAAGCATCACTGCGCTCAAACTTTTTACCCAGCGGGCTCGTCATCCGCATTGAAAGGGCTTTTTGAATCAGTGCTTCACGTTCCTGCTGGCTCATTTCCACTGCGGGCACTTGCACCAGCTTCAACAGGGGCTTGCCGTACCGGGTGACAGTCAGCTCTTCACCAGCGGCCACACGCGCGGCCACTGCGGCAAAATTGTGAATGACCTCCCGCGAAGTCACCGAAGACGTGGCGCTCATGGATATTCTCCGTAAAGTTGTTAAACAAATTGTATAACAACCACACATTCATCGCTGAAAGTGAACCCGCAGCCCATCCCAACCCAAGCGCCACGAATCCCCAAGGAATAAATCCGCGCTTCCTTGGCAATTTTGTTGAATCACCTGTGTTTTGAGTTCCAAAGTTTGACTTGTTGCGACCTCGCAACGGATTCGCAGGGTTTGTCCGCTTTTAGGGTCATTTCCTTTGCCAAGCTCCCTCGCCTCTGGTTCAATCACATCAACTTCCTGAAATAGGAGGTTGGCCCGGGGAGCCATTGGTCTCAATCGGCGCCCTCTGTTTAACCTTGGAGAAACTTGAAATGAAAAAAACCCTTGTAGCACTGGCTGCCCTCGCAGTGACCAGCGCATTCGCACAATCGACAGTCACGCTTTCTGGTGTTTTGGACGTCGGTGTCTATTACAAAAATACCCTCAAAGAGAACAAATTCGTTGCCCCCGCTATCGCAGCCACCGCCGCCACCTCCACTGCCCTCGCTACCCTCGGTACCGCCGCTGGCACCGCTTTCAATCCCGCCGGCGTGAATTCATTCGGCATGGTTGCTGGTAGCAGCAACCGCATCACCTTCTCGGGTGTAGAAGACCTGGGTGGTGGCCTGGCGGCTACCTTTGCAGCGTCCATGCGCTTTGATCCTGGCACCGGCGTTAATGAATCCG
>JANMVO010000302.1:0-1617 GCA_031392805.1 Rhodoferax sp.
GGCCCAAATGTGCTTGAAACAGAGGTTCCGTATCAATCACAGTCGCCCCAGCGGCTTGCGCCAAATGAATGAACCGTGCACGCGCCGGGTCGGCCGCTCTTTGGCTGTGAGTGAGCGCGTTTCGGTCGCTGTCGATCACAATCACCAGACGACCCGTGACATGCGGCTTGATGCGTTCAAAAAACGCGTTGCTGACGGCGTCAACATCTGGCATAGCGGTTGCAGGTGAATTGAGCGCTTGAGCGCCGCGGATTCTATCAAGTACGGCAGGTTTTGAACGCCAAATTTTTTGCGTATTGAACTTAAGTTGGCTGAACAGATACTGCGCCAACGCAGAGTGCCGCAGTATCCGTTTGGTCGCTCCAGCTCCAGGCAGCGTCTCATTGCGTGGTGCGAGTGTTTTGGGGTCCAGACAGGGGCCATTGGTATTGCCCGACCCACATAAGGACTGCAGCACATCTCCGCGCTCCATCAATACAACAAAATCCCGGACTCCGAACTGTTCGTGGGCAAATCGTATGCGTTCGGCGTAGTCAAGAAGGGCGGTGCCCGGGTTGCCCATGGCATACACTGGCCGAAAATCCAGTGCACGTTCAAGTTGTGCGCCGGGACGGTCCGCAGCGGCGAGCATGGACGCTTCAATAAAGCTGTCACCTATCAGCGCCACGGCGCGCTCGTTACGTACAAAATCCCGACCTGCCGCATAACCCCAGTTGTTGGCTTCAAGGGTCTGCGCATTTCGCAAGTCCCAGCCGGTTGACATTGTCCATCGGTGATGTGGCGGATAGGTCAGGATCAGCGGATCAATGTAGTAGCCAGTCTCCGTCGAAGTTGAAACCGGAAGAATTCGAAACAGGAGTTCAAGCGCCAGCAAAAATCCGGCAATGCCAGTTAGCCAAAAAGCAAATGATCGCGCCATTTCAGAAGTTGAAGTAGATAAATGCGCTCACCGATTCGCGCATGATGTTCATGCCCAGCAGGAAAACCACGGCTGCACAGCTTGCCCCTGAGACGAGCGCTGTGGTCATAGGCCGGTTTTGGCAAAGGATTAGCAACTGGTTCCCGATGCGGTTGCTGTTCGGCGCGAGAAAGGCGATGGCCGAAAGCACACTGCACCACACCCCGCCGGTGGATTCGCTCAAGCCACTATTCCAAAGCAGGGCATGAACTTGCGTAACCGCAGTTGGATTGATCATGGTCGCGAGCATCCTGCTGGCACCGTGCAGTGATTCAGCCCGGAACACAACCCACGCAACGATAACCGCCAACATGGTGACCATCCAGGCCACAATAGAAAACACGCGACTGCGATCTAACAGGGAGGTCAATCGCTGGCCGCAAAGGGCCCGAAAACCGTGATTCAGAACCAGGTAGAGTCCGTGCAGGAAGCCCCAAACAACGAAAGACCAGCTAGCGCCATGCCATAAACCGCCCAGTACCATCGTAGCCATCAGGTTAGCGTAGCGGCTAAAAACGCCTTTGCGATTGCCACCCAGCGCAATGTAGAGGTAGTCGCGCAAGAATTGGGACAGCGACATGTGCCATCGACGCCAGAAATCGCTGATGTTGGTTGCCTGGTAAGGCGAGTTGAAATTAAACGGCAGACGCACATTGAAC
>JANMVO010000317.1:0-7629 GCA_031392805.1 Rhodoferax sp.
TTGAGTCTGGTCTTTCTGCTGGGCGGCACCGCTGCCGTACTGCTTGCTTTTGGCAAGTTTGACTACCTCGGCTGGAAGGCGCGGCCCGGCTATTTGCACTCCAAGGTAGTCGGTGTCGAGGCCACGCCCGCACAGCGCGCAACTCTGAAGTATTTTGCGGTCGTTGCGCTGCTGCTGCTGGCGCAAACCTTGGTGGGCGGGGCGCTGGCCCATTACCGGGCGGACCCTGGCACTTTTTATGGCCTTGATCTTGCAACTTGGTTCCCGAGCAACCTGCTGCGCACCTGGCACTTGCAGCTTGCGCTGTTCTGGATTGCGACGGCGTACGTGGCGGGCGCACTTTTTCTGGCGGCAGCGCTGGGCGGGCCCGACCCGGCTGGGCAGAGTCAAGGCGTTGACGCTTTGTTCTGCGCGCTCATCGTGGTGGTGGTGGGCAGCATGTTGGGCGAATGGGCGGGCATGCGCCAACTGCTGCCGGAACTGTGGTTCTGGTTTGGCCACCAGGGCTGGGAATACCTGGAACTTGGCCGAGCCTGGCAAATGATGCTGGCGGTGGCGCTGCTGTTCTGGTTTGGTTTGCTGGTTCGCGCCCTGCAACCGGCCTGGCGCGACCCTGAGCGCCGCGAGATGGCGGGCCTGTTTATGTGCGCGGCGATTGCGATTCCGGTGTTTTACCTGCCTGCTATGTTTTTCGACGGCACCACCCATTTCTCGATCGTGGACACCTGGCGGTTCTGGATCATTCACCTGTGGGTCGAAGGATTCTTTGAGTTCTTTGTGACGGTGATGGTGGCCATCATCTTCCTGCAGTTTGGGGTGGTGTCACGCCTCACGGCAACGCGCGTCATCTACCTTGATGCGATCCTCTATTTTGCCGGCGGGTTCATTGGCACCGGGCATCATTGGTACTGGAGTGGCCAGACCAGCCTCAACATGGCACTGAGTGCGCTGTTCTCTGCGCTGGAGGTGGTGCCCCTCACTCTCATCACGCTGGATGCCTGGGATTTTGTGCGGCTCTCGAAACCCGGGCCAGACCCGAACAGGGAGCGGGTCGAAGTGCCGCACAAGTGGACCTTCTATTTCCTTATGGCGGTTGGCTTCTGGAATTTTGTAGGGGCCGGCATGATGGGCTTCCTGATCAACCTGCCCATCGTCAGCTACTTCGAGACGGGCACACTGCTGACCATCAACCACGGCCACGCCGCAATGATGGGCGTGTTTGGCATGCTGGGCATCGCCCTGATAGTTTTTGCCATCCGCCAGACGGTGGATGAGGCACTTTGGCGAACCCTTGAAAAATACATTCGCGTCGGGTTTTGGGGGCTCAACGCCGGCCTCTTGATGATGGTGGTTCTGAGCCTTTTCCCGGCAGGCGTGCTTCAGCTCAAGGACGTTTTGGAGAATGGCTACTGGCATGCCCGCAGCCTGGCTTACACCGGTGGCGATCTCGCGCGCCTGCTGGAGTGGAGCCGCTTTCCGGGTGACGTGGTGTTCATCGTTGTCGGTGTGGTACCGATTGCCATTGCAGCCGCGCGGGCCTGGTTTGCGGGGTGCTTGGGTTGGGATGGGTGAGGCTATTTTTGCCTGCGCGGCGGCAAGCCGGTGTGCTGCGTCAACATACTGCCCTTAACAGGCTGCTGGGCCGCTTGTAAGGCCTTCGATTTGACTGGAGACAGCGTCGAATTTTTACGCCGCGCACTGGTATACCCGCCATCCCCCAAGGGCTGAAACGTCGGGATCAGATGATGCTTGCCATTGCCAATCAAGTCCGAGCGCCCCATGGTTTTCAGGGCTTCTCGCAAGAGTGGCCAGTTGTTGGCATCGTGATAGCGCAAAAACGCCTTGTGCAGGCGTCGGCGCCTGTCTCCGCGCACGATGTCCACGGTTTCACTGTCGCGGGTGATCTTTCGCAGCGGGTTCCGGTTGGAGTGGTACATCGCCGTGGCGGTGGCCATGGGCGATGGGTAAAAGGTTTGCACCTGGTCGGCGCGGAAACCGTTTTTCTTCAGCCACACAGCCAGGTTCATCATGTCTTCGTCGCTGGTGCCGGGGTGGGCGGCGATGAAGTACGGGATGAGAAACTGTTTCTTGCCTGCCTCTGCGCTGTATTTGTCGAACAGCGTCTTGAACTTGTCATAACTGCCAATGCCGGGCTTCATCATCTTGGTCAGCGGGCCTTGCTCGGTGTGCTCCGGCGCAATCTTCAGGTAGCCGCCCACATGGTGCGAGACAAGTTCTTTCACATACTCCGGGCTTTGCACGGCCAGGTCGTAGCGCAGGCCGGAGCTGATCAGAATTTTCTTGACGCCTTTAAGCGCCCGCGCGCGGCGGTACATCTTGATGAGTGGCGCGTGGTCAGTGTTCAGGTTGGAGCAGATGCCGGGGTAGACACAGCTGGGTTTGCGGCAGGCCGATTCAATCTCAAGGCTTTTGCAGCCAATGCGGTACATGTTGGCCGTGGGGCCACCCAGGTCGGAGATAGTGCCGGTGAAGCCTTTGACCTTGTCGCGGATGTCTTCCACTTCCTTGATGACCGAGTCCTCGCTGCGGCTCTGGATGATGCGGCCTTCATGCTCGGTAATGCTGCAAAAGGTGCAGCCGCCAAAGCAGCCGCGCATGATGTTGACGCTGAAGCGGATCATCTCCCACGCGGGGATTTTGGTCGTGTGATCGTGGCTGCCATTTTCGTCTGCGTACGCGGGATGCGGGCTTCTTGCATAAGGCAGGTCGAACACAAAGTCCATCTCGGCGGTGGTCAGCGGAATCGGCGGCGGTGTGATCCACACGTCGCGTGCCGTGACACCTTCGCCGTGCGCCTGCACCAGCGCGCGCGCGTTGCCTGGGTTGGTCTCCAAGTGCAACACGCGGTTGGCGTGGGCGTAGAGCACGGGGTCGCTTCTGACTTGCTCGTAGCTGGGCAGGCGGATGACGGAGCGGTCACGCGGGGGAACCTTGAGCTTGCCTTTGGCTGAGGAGGACAGGTTAGGGTTGGGCACAAAGGTAAGCGGTTGAATCGCCGGATTCACGCTTTTTTCAGAAGCAAATTGGCCCGTAGCCCTTGTAACATATACGTTAGTAGCTACTGATTTACTAGCATCTTGGGTTGCTTCATTTTCAGCATCTACTTTGGCGCACGTGCTGCCCTGCCCTGCCGCCTGCTCCGAGGTGGTCATGTACGGGTTGACGTGGGACTCCATGCGGCCCGGCTCATCCACACTGGTTGAATCAATCTCGAACCAGCCTTCGGGTGACTCGCGACGGAAGAACGCCGTCCCACGCACGTCAGTGATGTGCTGCACCGGCTCTTTGGCCGCCAGGCGGTGGGCAATTTCCACAATCGCACGCTCGGCGTTGCCATACAGCAGCAGGTCGCATTTGGCATCGACCACGATGGAGCGACGCACCTTGTCTGACCAGTAATCGTAATGGGCAATGCGCCTCAAAGATCCTTCAATGCCACCCAGAATAATCGGCACATCCTTGAACGCTTCACGGCAGCGCTGGCTGTAGACGATGGCCGCGCGGTCGGGCCGTTTGCCACCCACGTCGCCCGGCGTGTAGGCATCGTCACTGCGGATTTTGCGGTCCGCCGTGTAGCGGTTGATCATCGAATCCATGTTGCCAGCGGTCACGCCCCAAAACAGATTCGGCTTGCCCAAAGCCTTGAAGGCCCCGGCGCTTTGCCACTCGGGCTGGGCGATGATGCCCACCCGAAATCCCTGGGCTTCCAGCATGCGCCCAATCACCGCCATGCCAAAGCTGGGGTGGTCCACATAGGCATCACCGGTCACCAGAATGATGTCGCAGCTATCCCAGCCCAGCCGGTCCATCTCTTCGCGGCTCGTGGGCAGGAATTTGGCGGTGCCAAAGCGCGCAGCCCAGTATTTGCGGTAGCTGGTCAGCGGCTTGGCGGCACGGGTGAAAAAAGATACGTCTTTTACAACGGCTGGGGCGACGGGCTGGGGGGCGTTCATGCTTGGCTTTGGGTAACCCTTAATTGTAGGGTTTTGCGCCATGGAAGGCACTGTAAAGGGCATTGGCCGGGCGAGTGGGCAAAAACCGCAAAGCCCCCGTGGTCAAAGCAGGACGGCGTCAATCCGGCAGTTGTGCAGTGAAGAAGTGCGTTACGCATTTCAAACGCAAGCGCCTCGCGCTAAACTGTCATGCCACACTATGGAGACAACGATGACAAATTTTCAACCCAATCTAAAACGTCTGGCAGCCTGCGTGGCGCTGGCCCTGCCACTCTTTGCCATGGGCGGTGACCTGCCCCGTACCACGCCGGAGCAGGTGGACTTGTCGTCCCAGCGCCTGGCGCAGATTACCGACACGTTAAAAGCCGATGTGGCCGCAAACAAGATTCCGGGTGCCGTGTTGCTGATTGCCCGACGCGGCAAGGTGGCCTACTTTGAGAGCATTGGCAAGCTGGACGCGACAGCCAATGTGCCGATGGGCAAAGACGCCATTTTCCGCATCTACTCGATGAGCAAACCGATCACCACGGTGGCCGCCATGATGCTGGTGGAAGACGGCAAACTCAAGCTGGACGACCCGGTTGCGCTGTACCTGCCCGAATTTTCAAAGATGACGGTAGGGGTGGAAAAGCCCGACAGCAATGGCAAACCCAGCCTGGAGACTGTTCCGGCGAACCGCCCCATCACGGTGCAAGACTTGATGCGCCACACGTCTGGCCTCACCTACGGTTTCTTTGGGCCGGGTCTGGTCAAGAAGGCCTACAACGATGCCAACGTCGGCGCGGATGACCCTGACAACGCGCAGTTTTCGCAACGCATTGCCAAGCTGCCGCTGGCGTACCAACCCGGCACCACCTGGGACTACAGCTACTCCACCGACATCTTGGGGCGAATCATTGAGGTGGTCAGCGGCAAATCGCTGCTGGCATTTGAGAAAGAGCGGCTGCTGGACCCGCTGGGCATGTCTGACACCAGCTTTTACGTGACCGACCCCTTGAAGCAAATGCGCCTGGCCGAACCACTGGCCAATGACCGCAACATTGGTGTCAATGTCGACGTCGGCGACCCGCGTACTGTTAAAAAGCTTGAAGGCGGCGGCGGCGGCATGGTGTCCACCGCCGCCGACTATGCGCAGTTTTTGCAAATGATGCTGAACGGCGGCACGCTGGACGGCAAGCGCTACCTCGGCCCCAGCACCATCCGCCAAATGACGGCTGACCATGCCAGCTCAGGCGCAGGCGTTGCCCCCGGCCCGCTCTACCTGCCCGGTGCAGGCTACGGGTTTGGACTGGGCTTTGCCGTGCGCCGGGCCACGGGCGAAGCCGCCTATCCTGGCGAGGCGGGCGAATATTACTGGGGCGGGGCCGGTGGCACCTATATGTGGGTCGATCCAAAATCAGACATGTTCGTGATCTTCATGATGCAGTCCCCGAAGCAGCGGGTGTATTACCGCGGCGTGATCCGCAGCATGATTTACGCAGCGCTGCTCAAATAACGCCACGGCCCGTCAGCGCCACCTACCCATGGGCACCTTCGGTGGGCATGGCAAGGTCTCCACCCTGACGGGTTTGATTAGCTTTTATTTCTGTTTCTCCCATCCGGTTTGAAGGAATATCCCGATATGCAACTCAACTTCATCGCCAACGCCGCCCAGCCGTCATCGTCCGGGCGCACCATTGACGTGCTTGACCCGTCTGACGGTCAGCCATTTGACGAAATTCAGCGCAGCAATGCAGCCGATATCGACGTTGCCGTGCGCGCTGCGCGGCAGTGCCAGGATGCCGTGTGGAGCAAACTCAGTGCCGCCGAGCGTGGCAGATTGCTGATGCGCCTGAGTGCTGCGGTCGCCGAGCATGCCGAAGAACTGGCGCTGATCGAGCAGCGCGACTGCGGCAAGCCAACACGCCAGGCCCGGGCCGACGCCGCCGCTCTGGTCCGCTACTTTGAGTTCTACGCCGGTGCCGGCGACAAATTCCATGGCGAGACCATTCCGTATCTGGACGGTTACAGCGTGCTCACCTGGCGTGAGCCGCATGGTGTCACGGGGCACATCATCCCGTGGAATTACCCGATGCAGATTTTCGGGCGCAGCGTGGGCGGCGCGCTGGCGGCTGGCAATGTGTGCGTGGTCAAGCCCTCCGAAGACGCGTGTCTGTCGCTGCTTCGCGTCGCGCAGCTCGCCGCCGAGGTCGGGTTTCCGTCCGGGGCCATCAACATCGTCACCGGATTGGGCCATGAGGTCGGCGACGCGCTGGCACGCCACCCTGGCATTGACCACATCAGCTTTACCGGCAGCCCCAAGGTCGGCACGCTGATTCAGCAAGTGGCGGCAGAGCGGCATTGCCCGGTGACGCTGGAGCTGGGCGGCAAGAGCCCGCAGATTATTTTTGCCGATGCGGATCTGGACGCAGCCATTCCGGCCGTGATCAACGCCATTGTTCAGAACGCCGGACAAACCTGTTCTGCCGGGTCACGGGTGTTGATTGACCATGCCATTTACGAGCCAATGCTGAAGCGCCTGGGCAAGGCCTTTGAGAACCTGCGCGTAGGGCCGGCGGCGCTGGATTTGGACGTCGGCCCGCTGATTCGCCAAAGCCAGCAACAACGCGTCTGGGATTTTTTAAGCGACGCCCAAGTGGCGCATATCCCCATGGTGGCGCAGGGCCAGATCGTCGATGAAGCGCCCGAGACCGGCTATTACCAGGTGCCCACGCTACTGCGCGACGTCCCGCCCAAGCACCGGCTGGCGCATGAGGAAGTGTTTGGCCCGGTGCTGTGCGCCATGCCTTTCAAGGACGAAGACGAAGCCGTTGCGCTGGCCAACGCCACGCAGTTTGGGTTGGTCACCGGCATCTGGACGCGCGATGGGGCACGCCAGTTCCGAATGGCAAAAAGGGTGAGGAGCGGCCAGGTGTTTATCAACAACTACGGCGCGGGGGGCGGCGTTGAGCTGCCCTTTGGCGGCGTCAAGTCCAGCGGCTACGGGCGAGAGAAAGGGTTTGAAGCCTTGTACGGATTCACCTCGTTGAAGACCGTCGCAATCCGGCACGGATAATCCGGAGACAAATAATTATGTTCAAGTTTTTTCGTTTAGGCCGCAATAAAAAAACTCAACCCGCGGATTCCAAACCCGATTCGGTGGCACGCGCCAATACCCACCACCACACCCTTGTTCAGCGCGAACTGGTCAAGGTGGTGCTGATGGACACGCTCAGGCAGCACGGCATTCCGGCGGGCTGGATTGGCTGCGACGTCACCGTCATGTCACACCGGACCAAAGACGACCAACTGCACATCCACCTGAACATCATGAAATGGAATGAGGCGCTGCTGCGCTATGCACCCGCCTTGCAGCGGCAATTTATGCAGGGCCTGGACCGCTTCGACCCGGCGGTCGATCATGCCAATTACGCCATCTCGTGGCGGTTTTCACCCCAGTGCGAATGTCCGTTCACCACCTTGCCCAACCCGCAGTTCTGGTCGCAGGATGCGGTCACGCCGCAAGCTGCCGCAACCGCAAAACCCACCGTGGCGGCGGTCAAACCAAAGTTTGATTTGCCCCCTTCGAGTCTTGACAGCGGTCCATCCGCCTTTGCGTCAACGCAGCCTTCGAGTCTTGACAACGTTCCGTCCGCGTTTGCGCAAACGCAGCCTG
>JANMVO010000321.1:0-2646 GCA_031392805.1 Rhodoferax sp.
GCTGCGCACCCACTGCCAGACCAGTGGCTGGAGCCTGACCGAACAAGACCCTTACAACAACATTGTGCGCACCACGATTGAGGCCATGGCGGCGGTATTTGGAGGCACCCAAAGCTTGCACACCAATTCATTCGACGAGGCCATCGCACTGCCCACCGAGTTCAGCTCGCGCATTGCCCGCAACACGCAGCTCATCATCCAGGAAGAAACGCACATCACCAGCGTGATTGACCCCTGGGCCGGCAGCTACATGATGGAAAAGCTCACGCAGGACATGGCCGATGCGGCGTGGAAAATCATTGAAGAAGTCGAAGCCATGGGCGGCATGGTGAAGGCTGTGGACAGCGGCTGGGCCAAGCTGAAAATTGAGGCGGCGGCAGCCGAAAAGCAGGCGCGCATTGACTCGGGCCGCGATGTGATTGAGGGTGTGAACAAGTACAAACTCAAGACTGAAGACGCGATTGAAACGCGCGACATCGACAATGTGGCGGTGCGCGACGGGCAGATTGAGCGGCTCAATAACATCAAGATAAAACGTGACGTAGCCCTCGTCCATATTGCATTGTCTGCTATTACTTCTGCAGCCCATGACAATTCGGGCAATCTGCTTGACTTGTCCATCAAGGCCATTCGACTGCGCGCCACGGTGGGAGAAGTAAGCGACGCGCTGGAAAAAGTGTATGGCCGCCACCGCGCTGATACCCACAAGGTATCTGGCGTTTACGCAGCCGCTTATGGCCATGGACAGGGCAATGGCCACGATGGAAACTCAACCCACGGGGACACCATGGAATACTGGAATTCCCTCAAAGCCGACATTGCCCAGTTTGCTGTAGAACAGGGCCGCCGCCCCCGCGTGATGATCAGCAAGTTGGGCCAAGACGGGCACGACCGGGGTGCCAAAGTCGTCGCCACCGCGTTTGCCGATTTAGGCTTTGACGTGGACATGGGCCCGCTGTTTCAGACCCCCGAGGAATGCGCCCGCCAGGCGATTGAAAACGACGTGCACGCAGTAGGAGTCTCCACCCTTGCGGCTGGTCATAAAACTCTGGTGCCAGCCATCATCGCCGAGCTGAACAAGCAGGGGGCCAATGACATCATCGTGTTTGTAGGCGGCGTGATTCCACGGCAAGACTACGGGATGCTTTACGAAGCTGGCGTCAAAGGTATTTTCGGCCCGGGCACACCGATTCCGGCCAGCGCCAAGGATGTACTGGAGCAGATCAGGGCTGCGTTGAAGTGAGCAAGGTTGTAGCCCCGATAGTTAGGACTAAGCAATCGGAGTTTGTGCGCTGGTTTGGTCCGTTGCTTCAAGCGCTGCGCGACTTGGGTGGTTCGGCATCGCCACGGGAAGCGCTAGACAGAATCGCGGAGATTGAAAACGTCCCAGAAACCTTGCGCAATGAAGTTCTGAAGTCGGGGCAGGAGCGTTTTTACAATCAGGTTCACTGGGCGCGACAGTATTTGGTTTGGGAGGGATTCATTGAGTCTGGTCGGAGAGGTGTTTGGTCGCTGACCCAGACAGGGAAAAATGTGGTGTTGTCTCCTGAAGAGGCTAGGCAAATTTTCCTCCGACAAGTACAGCGCCAAGCCAAACTACGCAAACCCGTTGGTGAATCCAGTCCTCAAGTTGTTCAGGACGACGACACACCTGCAGATACACCGCAGGCGGATCAGGATTCCAGTTTGCAAGGATTTCTTCGGGTGGTCAACGCGCTTTCAGCGAGCGGATTTGAGCGACTTTGCATGCGCCTGTTGAGGGAGGCGGGCTTTGAACGAGTGCAGGTAACCGGTCGGTCTAGTGATGGCGGCATTGATGGCGTCGGTGTACTGCAGCTCAATGATTTGATGAGCTTCAATGTGGTTTTTCAGTGCAAGAAGTGGGCGCAAGCAGTCCCGCCAAAAGAAATAAGAGACTTGCGTGGTGCTATGGATGGTCGTGCTGAAAAGGGCATTTTTTTAACAACCAGCACTTATTCCAGCAATGCCAGGGCTGAAGCTGAACGACCGGGTGCTGTTCCTATTGAGTTAGTGGACGGCGAAAAACTGTTTGATATGTTCAAACGGTATGAACTTGGTTTGAAGCTGCGGACTGTCTATGACATTGATCTGTCCTTTTTTGAACAGTTCGAATAAGGGCTCAAATTGTTCGACCTTCAGCACATTGTGCAACTAGTTATACATAGCGATGCTGCCATTCAGCGCCGCGCCATTGCCAAAGCCATCACCCTGCTCGAATCCACCCGCGCCGACCATCGCGGGCAGGCCGATGAGTTGCTGACAGCCTTGCTGCCCCACACGGGCAAGTCGTTCCGCCTCGGCATCAGCGGCGTGCCTGGTGTGGGAAAATCTACCTTCATTGAAGTGCTCGGCCTGTACCTGATAGACCAGGGTCACCGAGTGGCCGTGCTGACCATCGACCCGTCTTCTACAGTCTCAGGCGGCTCCATTCTGGGCGACAAGACGCGCATGGAGCGGCTCTCAGTTCACGAGCGGGCCTACATTCGCCCCAGCCCCAGCAGCGGCAAGCTGGGCGGCGTTGCCGAGAAAACCCGTGAGGCCATGCTGGTGTGCGAAGCGGCAGGTTATGACGTGGTGATCGTCGAGACCGTGGGCGTAGGCCAGAGCGAGACGGCAGTGGCCAAC
>JANMVO010000330.1:0-2758 GCA_031392805.1 Rhodoferax sp.
CCAGGTGAACGCACCGTGCGAGCCGCCGCCCTGCAGGGCGAGGTTGACGCGCCGCCGCGCGACACCGGGGTCTGGTTCAGACACTGGGACAGGTTGTTGTTTCATGCACCGAGGGTATCAAATATCCGCGACTAAAATTCCGCTCACCATGAAGTACCTGCTGGGCTACCCAGACAACATCAAAGCGCAGGTGCACCAGCTTCTGGTGGATGATCAATTGGGCGCGATGTTGCAGAAGAAATACCAGGCATCCCACAGCGTGCGCACCGACCGTGCGCTGTACGACTATGTGATGGTCCTCAAAAACGACTGCCTTCGAAGTTCCGAACCATTGAGCAAGGTGACGTTCGATGCCAAACTGCACGTCATCAGCCATGCGCTGGGCACCCACACCACGGTCTCGCGCGTGCAGGGCAGCAAGCTGAAATCCAAGCGCGAGATCCGCATCGCCACGCTGTTCAAGCACGTGCCGCCTGAGTTCCTGAAAATGATCACGGTGCATGAACTGGCGCACCTCAAGGAGCGCGCGCATGACAAGGCCTTCTACCAGCTGTGCACCCACATGGAGCCCAATTACCACCAGCTGGAATTTGATTTGCGGCTGTACCTGACGCACATGGAGGCGTCGGGTGCGCGGTTGTGGGGGCAGCATGAATGAACAGGTTGCACGCAAAGTGTTGCTGGCACGGGCCATAGAAATCACCGATTCAAAACGTCAGGTTTTGAGCGATGACGACCGGATGTATGCCAGCCGAAGCGCCAACGAACTTGCACAGTGGGATGCGTCCGAGCAGAAATCAAAGCTGACGCCGGCCCTGTTTCTGCAAAAGCGCGCCGAGCAAATTCTCAAGAGAATTGAAGAACGCACGCCGGCGTTCTCAGCTTTTGTCACCAGACAAAACTGGCTGCACCGTATTGGCAACACCCTGCCGGTTCTGGGTCTGCTGGCAGGCGCTTTCGCTGACCGCATGACCGACCCGCACCGGGTGGACTTGCTGTCAGCCCCCTTGCTGCTGATCATCCTGTGGAACCTGGTGGTCTATGCGGTGCTGCTGTTCTGGTGGGTCGCGCCCGGCTCCGGGACGCATCCGGTGAGCCAAAGTTTTATGGCACGCTGGGTGAACTTCAAGACTTCTGCGCCGGGCAAGCTGCGGCAACCACTGGCGGCAGCCGCAGCCACGTTCGCCGTTGAATGGCTGGCCATCAGCGCGCCCTTGACGCAGGCACGCATCCAGCGCACCATCCATTCCAGCGCCGCAGGGTTTGCGCTGGGAGCCCTCATTTCCCTGTATGTTCGGGGCCTCCTGTCCCAGTACCAAGCCGGATGGGAAAGCACTTTTCTCAACGCGCAACAGGTGCATGCCATCCTCTCATGGCTGTTTATGCCCGCCATCTCTGTATTTCAACTGTCCGGGTTTTCAATCGCGGACGTGAAAGCACTGCAATTGCCACAATCAGGCAACCCCGGCGCGGGTGCGCTGTGGGTTCACCTGTACGCCGGCACTCTGGTTTTGCTGGTCATCTTGCCCCGCCTGCTGCTGGCGCTTGCGGCGCGATGGAGAGAAAACAGGTTGTCCAATCACTTCCCGATCGATCTGGGGCATCCGTATTTTCGCAAGCTCACAGAAAAAATCGACCAGGATGCGCCAGCCGTGCTGCGTGTCTTTCCCTATAGCTTCACGGTCGACGAAACACGGGACAAAGGCCTCAACGCCGTGGCCGGGATGCTGTTGGGGGAGCAAGCCCGTGTGATGCTTCGACCCTCGACGGCCTACGGGCAAAAACCACCAGCGCCGCCAGAGCCGCAACAGGCGTCAACCCATGCTGCCCTGGCCAACGCGGGGGTTACGCTTACGGTGGTGCTGTTCAATTTGAGCGCGACGCCAGAGCGGGAAAATCACGGCGCGTTTCTGGACTGTTTTATGCAGGCTGATGTACGGAATTTTTCGGTCTTGATTGATGAGTCTGGCTATCTGGACCGGGTTGGAACCCCCGCTGGTGGCGCCGCCAGAATGCAGGAGCGGATTGCGTTGTGGCGCGCGTTCTGTGAGCAGCACAGCGTGCGTTACAGCATCGTGAACCTGCTCAATCCGCAGGCCCGCAAAGATGACATTGAACTCGGTTTGAATGCATTTACTGGCGCACCATGAACGCTACGCCGATCCAGATTCAGTTCGCCCTCATCTCCCATACCAATGCCGGCAAAACTACGCTGGCAAGAACGCTGATGGGCACGGACGTGGGCGAGGTGCGCGATGCGCCCCACGTCACCACACTGGCCGAGTCCCACACACTTTTGACGACCTCGTGTGGCGATGCATTGCAGTTGTGGGATACCCCCGGCTTCGGCGACTCGGTGCGGCTGGTGAAACGCCTGCGCCTGGCCGACAACCCGATAGGATGGTACCTGCGCGAAGTGATAGACCGCTACAGCGACCGCGCGTTCTGGCTGGGCCAGCAGGCGGTACGGGCCGCGCGCGATGCCGCCGATGTGGTGCTCTACCTCGTGAACTCATCGGAAGACCCGCAGGACGCAGGCTATCTGGCACCTGAGATGAAGATTCTGCAATGGCTTGGCAAGCCGGTGGTGATTTTGCTGAACCAGACCGGTGCGCCGCGCCCCTTCGCGCTGGAGCAGGCCGAGCAGGTGCGCTGGCAAGACCATTTTGCCGGCTCTCCGGTGGTAAAAAAGGTTCTTGCGCTGGACGCATTTGCCAGATGCTGGGTGCATGAGCGGGTGTTCTACCAGGCGGTGGGC
>JANMVO010000337.1:0-9245 GCA_031392805.1 Rhodoferax sp.
TCCGGGGCTGCTGGGTTTGCCGCGCGACTACCTCAATGCCCAACTCGGTGGCTGGCAGACCGGCCAGCGCCAAGCCCATGCGCCTGATTGCATGGCCCAAATCACGCAGCGCATGAACGCGCAGGACGTAAACGCTGTGGCCATGTGGCTGGCCACGCAGGTGGTGCCCGCAAATGCCAAACCTGCCACGGCGCTGCCGTCAGCCCAATCCGGTTCGACCGGTTTGATCAATCTGGTGTGTGGCAGCGCGCCTGTAAACGCGGCATTTCCAAATCCAAATCCAAATCCAAATTTAAATCCAACTCCCATCACAAAAGCAGCAGACGCAGCCGGCCTGATTGTGCGCGGGGCCTACCTGGCGCGGGCGGGCAATTGCATGACCTGCCACACCACCCGTGGCGGCGCAGCCTATGCCGGTGGGCGCGCGATAGACACACCGTTTGGCACCGTGCATTCCAGCAACCTGACGCCTGACGCAGCCACCGGCATTGGCACCTGGACACCGGAGCATTTTTGGGAAGCATTGCACAACGGCCGCTCCAAAGACTCCCGCATGCTGTACCCGGTGTTTCCGTACACCAGCTACACGCACGTCACGCGGGCCGACGCAGATGCCCTGTACGCCTTCCTGCGCAGCGTGCCCGCAGCCACAGTGCCCAATACGCCCCATGCGCTGCGCTGGCCGTACGGCACGCAGGCAGCTTTGTGGGTGTGGCGCACGCTGTATTTTTTGCCAGACGAAAGCGTGACTTCGGTGGACAAACTTGCACAGAAGCAGGCACAAAAATCTGCTGAAAAATCGACGCAAAAATCAGCCGAAAAATCAACCCAATGGCAGCGCGGTGCCTACCTGGTGCAAGGCCTGGGCCATTGCAGTGCCTGCCATGCCGCACGCAACGCGCTGGGGGCTACCGACAAGCAGCCCGATCTGGCCGGTGGCCTGATCCCGATGCAAAACTGGTACGCGCCATCGCTCACGTCTGCAGCCGAGGCCAGTGTGGCCACTTGGGACATTTCACAAATCGTCGCGCTACTGAAAACCGGCGTGTCGCCGCGCGGCTCGGTGACCGGCCCGATGGCTGCGGTGGTGGTGGGCAGCACGCAGCACCTGAGTGATGACGACCTGACGGCCATGGCGACGTATCTGAAGGACTTGCCGCAGACACAGGGAGCACAGGAACCTGCGGCAAAGGCGGCAGTTGCCAACCCAACCGCAGTCACAACGTCAGCTACACAGGGCACACCGACAAAGGCCGCCGATGTCGCTCAAACCATCAAATTGCCTCCCATCCCTGCCAAAGTCGCGGACCGGGGCTCGAAACTCTACGAACAGCATTGCGCCCAATGCCATGGCGACCAAGGCACCGGCATCGCTGGCGCGTACCCGCCGCTGGCGGGCAGCCGGGCGGTGATGCTGGCCAGCAGCGCCAATCTGGTGCAAATCGTCACCAATGGCGGCTTTGCTCCGGCCACGGCTGGCAACCCGCGTCCGTTTGGCATGCCACCCTACATGCTGGTGCTGAACGACAGCGACATTGCTGCCGTGCTGACGCATATTCGCAGCGCCTGGGGCAACAGCGCAGCGCAGGTTACAGAACTGGAAGTGAACCGCATCCGGGCCAGCGGCAAACCCTGACAAGGGCCTGAACCGGGCGTGATGCAGCCTGAGAGGGCTGGATTCAGGCCTGGCGGCGGCGCTGTCACCGCCTCTACATACCGCATCAATGTTCCCGTTCACTGTTACGATGACGAAATCGACAGGAAACCCAGAGTTTTCTTAGGGAGATCTTGGTCATGAAAAAGTTGGCACAGCAGTTTTTTCTCGCCTTCGCGCTCATCTGGCTGTCGGCCATCGCCCAGGCCCAGTCGTTCCCCAGCGGCACGGTAAGTGTCGTGGTTCCACTTGCCCCAGGCGACGCTGCGGACACTACAGTGCGCGCGTTGGGCGAAGAAATTTCGAGGCTGCTGAAAACGCCGGTGCTCACGGTCAACCGCCCGGGCGCGGGGGGTGCAGTCGGAACCGGCAGCGTTGTCCAGGCCAAAAAAGACGGTCACACGATTCTGTTTGCGCAAAATAGCGCGCTGACCTTTCGTGCCGTTCTCGACGTTCAGGCAGTCACCTACGATGCGCTGCGGGACTTGGTACCGCTGGGCATTGCCTCACGCACGCCGAGCATACTCGTCGTGCGCAGCGATGCACCGTACAAGACTTTCGCAGAGTTGATTGACTACACGAAAAAGAATCCGGGCCGGGTGCGTATAGGTCACCCCGGCTCCGGCTCAGTCGGTGATTTCTGTGTGCAATTGATTAACGCGCTCACGGGTGTGGATCTCGTGCCGATTCCTTATGCCGGTGCGGCCCCCTCCATCACCGCATTGCACGGAGGCCACATCGAAGGCGTTTTGCTGTCGCTCGGTTCATTGAGCGCTCACATCAAGTCAGGGGCGTTCCGGGGCCTCGTCGCGTCAAGCCGACATCCCGAGTTTGCCAACATTCCCACAATGCGCGAACTCGGCTACCCGGAAGAGCTGTTCGGCATCCGGTTCAGCTTTCTCGCGCCTGCCGGGATCCCCGAGGACGCGCGCAAAGCCCTCGTCCACGTGATCGAACAAGCAGTCAAGGCACCCGCCATCACGGCGCGGCTGCTGCCGCTCGGCATTTTGCAAAGCTACGCCACACCCGAACAAATGGCGACCGAGATCCGTGAGGAATTCAAGCGCGTGAGCGACTTGGCCAAGAAGACCGGAGTAGTCAAATGACGCCTGCCGCGCACGCTTGACAGAGATTTATTGAATCAGCGCTGCCGCCGCAGCGAGCGCCTCCGGCACCACGTCGTAGGCATAGAGGTGCTTTCGGAATTCGGCGTGCGCGACGAGCTCTGCGTCACGGACACCGAGATCGGAGTTGGCGGAATTCAGACGCAGCCCATTCTGGCGGGCGCCAAGCTGAACCTCCGCCACACGTTCGCGACGCAGGCGATCATAGGCAAGCAGCGCCGCCGACACTGCCGACGTATCCACCCGCGCCAGGATCGTCGCCAGCGCCATGCCGTCCTCGATCGACTGGTTGGCACCCTGACCCAAATGCGGGAGCATCGGATGGGCCGCGTCGCCAAGCAGCGTCAACCGGCCTTTGGTCCAGGTCGGTAACGGCTCACGGTCGTAGAGCGCCCAGCGAAATGTCTTGTCGACCTGCTTCAGCACACTCCCGATGCGCGGGTCCCAGCCTTTGAACTCGCGGCGCAGCACCGCTGGATCTCCGGGTGCGGACCACGATTCCTTCATTTCCTCGTCGGCCGGCACGAAGCCGACATAGTTGACCATCGTGCCGTGGCGCACAGGGAAGACCAGGAAATGCTTGGACGGACCGGCCCACATTTGCCAGAGATCCATCGGCCAGTCTGGCAGGCGCTCGCGCGAGACCAGGCCTCGGTAAGCGACGGTGCCGTGAAATATGGGCTTCGAGGGCGGAACGACGTACGGACGCAGTTCGGAATGTATGCCGTCGGCGGCAACCACAAGGTCGGCCTCGGCGGTGGCGCCGTTGGCGAATTTGACGCGGGCAGTGTCGGCGGTCTGCTCAAAGCCGACGGCGCGGTGTTCGGTATGGACGATGCCGACTGGCAGGTTTGCAGCGAGGAAATCGACGAAGTCGGCGCGGTGCATGCCAAAGTTCGCGTTCCAGCCGGAGGCGTCCGACACCTGCACCGGCGTGATCGGCGTACCGTCGTGGCGGAAGTAGCAGGAGCCCGGACCGACTCGCGCGCCCCATTTCTCGACGGCGGACCCGAGACCCACACGCTCCAGGTGGCGCACTGCATTCGGTGTCACATAAACACCAGCGCCTACCTCGCCCCGTGTGGACGCCTGTTCATAGACTGAAACGCGCAGCCCCTGTCCGACGAGCGCATTGGCGGCGAACAAGCCGCCGATGCCGCCTCCGATGATCACGACGTTTGGCCGAGATGCCATATCAACTCTCTCGAAAATAGTTCTACACGGGATTGTGCATGCACAACAGGCACAGAGCAACGGGGGAAACAACTTGTGTCAACGCAAAATTGAAATGTCAGCCTCGCGGCGGCGCTTGCCACAGCCTCCGGCAAAGCCATAATTGCACCTGTTCGCAGAATGTGTCCGACCCACCCAAGGTACCCATGTTGCCCCTGAAATCTTTAACTGCAGGCCTGATGGCCCCGGTGCTGGTGTCGGCCATGCTGTCAATATTGGCCGGTTGTGCAGGCCTGCCGTCCGGCGGCCCGCAGGCAGACCGCACCTACCGCATCACCATCATGCACACCAACGACCACCATGGCCGGTTCTGGAAAAATTCGGACGGCGAGTACGGCATGGCCGCGCGCAAGACTGTGATTGATGCCATTCGGGCCGAGGTCGCCACAGCGGGCGGCTTCAGCCTGCTGCTGGACGGGGGTGATGTGAACACCGGCGTGCCCGAGTCCGACCTGCAAGACGCCGTGCCGGACTTCAAGGGCATGAATCTGTTGGGCTATGACGCCATGGCCGTGGGCAACCATGAGTTTGACAAGCCGCCCATGGTGCTGCGCATGCAGCGTGACCTGGCCAGATTTCCCATGCTGTCAGCCAACATCTACAGCCAGGGCCAGCGCCTGTTTGCACCTTTCAAAATCTTCAATTTGGGTGGCGTGCGGGTGGCGGTGATGGGCCTGACCACCGAAGACACCCAAAAAATGGCGCACCCGGACAACCTTAAAAACCTTGAGTTCCGCAATGCAATTGCCGAGGCTGCCAAGCTGGTGCCGCTGCTGCGCAGCCAGGCCGATGTGGTGATCGCCGCGACCCACATGGGGCACTATGAAAACGGCAACCATGGCACCCAGGCCCCAGGTGACGTAGAGATGGTCCGCGCCGTCAACGGCCTGGACCTTGTGGTCGGTGGCCACACGCAAAACCCGGCCTGCATGAAAGCAGAAAACCTGCTGGATCGCGCCTATGTGCCCGGTGCCGTGTGCCGGCCCGAGCGGCAAAACGGCAGCTGGATTGTGCAGGCCCATGAGTGGGGCAAATACGTCGGGCGGGCCGACTTTGAATACCGCAACGGTGACTTCAGGCTGGTGCGTTATGTGCTGATCCCGATCAACCTGAAAAAGACGGTGACAACGGCTGACGGCAAATCAAACAAGGTAGCGTACACGGGCGAGATTGGCGAGAACCCGGAGATGCTGGCGTTGTTGGCATCGTACCAGGAGTTTGGCCAGCAAAAGCTGCTGGATGAAGTGGGCAGCACGGACGCCAAATTTGACGGTGACCGCGACAGCGTGCGCAGCCGGCCCACAGCGTTGGGCGCATTGGTAGGGCGCGCCATGATGGAGCGGACCCGGGCCGATTTCTCACTCGTCAACGCCGGCGGGATACGTGACTCACTGCCGTCCGGCAAACTCACGTACCGGGATCTGCTCAAGGTTCACCCCTTTGGCAACACCATCGTCACGGTCGATTTGAGCGGCAAGGAAGTCATGGACTACCTGGGCGCTGCTGCAAAAATGTCGCCAGGGTCTGGCGCGTTCCCGCAATTTGCCGGTGTCAGGCTGGTGATTGAAGGTGGCATTGTGAAAAGCGCCAGCATTCAGGGCGCGCCGGTAGACCCTGGCAAAACCTACAAAATGGCCATCAACGACTTTGTCGCATCGGGTGGCGATGGCTATCCCAAGCTGGTGTTTCACAAGAGCTTTGTAGATACGGGTTTTGTTGACGCTGATCTGTTGCGCGTTTATATTGCGGCACGCGGCCCGCTCAAGGTGGCCGACTTTGCGCCCGGTGACGCCATCATCCGCAGATAAGCCAGTGGTGTGCTCGGGAAGCGTCAGCAGAAAAGTAGGCAAAAAAGCCACAGAAAATGAACAGGTCAAGGCGGTAAGCCTGTAACATTCAGTATCAACCGCAAACCCCTTCACTCAACCCATCAGGAGAAAAGCGATGTCAAAAGGTCAGCAAAACAACAAGATGGTCAAGAAACCGAAGAAGGACACGTCACCCCCAAAGCCGGTGTCGCCCGACGCGGTTCGTCCAACCATCACCACGGTGGTGCCCGTGCGCGGTAAACTGAAAAAATAGAGCGCCAGCATGTCTGGCCAGACCGTCAACCCACCGGGCCGACAAAAAAAACGCCTCCCGCCCTTGGCTGAGGCAGCGCCCGGCCAACCACTGGCGGCTGCGGGACTGCCGGGCCAACCACCGGCGACTGCGGCATGTGGCGAGGCGGCCGTTGGTTACGCCCTGCCCCAGATGATCCAGGATCTGCGCAAGTACCAGGCAGAACTGGAAATCCAGAACAAGGCGCTGCGCTACAGCCAATTGGCAGCTGAAGGCGCGTCCGAGCGTTTTCTAGCCCTGTTTTCGAATGTACCACTGGCCTTGATGGTGGTGGATGAGCAAAGTATGGTGCTTGAGAGCAACGCCATGGCGTTGCGCCTGTTCAGGCCGGTCGAGAGCGATCCACCTTTGAATTTCCTGCTCCCGCTGGTCAGGCCCGATCACCGGGACAAAGTTGCGCAAGCATTCACGCAGGCCAAATCTGACGGCACCAGCGAGATCAGCGAAATCATTTTTTTCACAGACTCGGTTGGCACCCTGACCGGGGACCTGCACATTGCACGGGTCGAAAATCCGCAGGACGAACTCGCCCACTTTATCTGCGCCATCATTGACCAGGGACCCCTGCTGGCCGAGCGACAGGCGTTGCAGCTCAGCGCTGGCGAATTGCAGCAGCGCAATGAGGAATTGCACCTCAGCGAGAACCGGCTGGCGGCCATCATCAACTCTTCGCTGGACGCCATCATCTGCGTCGACACGGGTCAAACCATTTCGGTCTTCAACCCGGCGGCAGCAGCGCTGTTTCAGTGCCCCTCAGAGCAGGCGCTGGGCAGCCCGCTACAGCGCTTTCTCCCCGACGCGGTGCGCACGCTGGCCTACACCCAGGTGGCCACCCATGCCCAACTCGGCGAAATGGAAGGCTGCACGGCCAGCGGCAAAAAAATTGCCGTTGAGGTGAGCGTGTCATGCGAGCGCCAGCCACAGGGCAACATCACCACTGTGTTTGCGCGTGACCTGACCGCGCGCCAGAAAATTGAAACCCAGCGCAAGGTGCTGGAAACCCAGTTGCGCGAGTCACAGAAGATGCAGGCGATTGGCACCATGGCCGGCGGCATCGCGCATGATTTCAACAATATTCTCGGGGCCATTCTTGGCAATGTCGATCTGGCCAGACAGGATGCAGGCTTTGATTCACCGGCACAGGAAAGCCTGACTGAAATTGAAAAAGCCGGGCGGCGGGCGCGTGAACTGGTGCGCCAGATTCTGACCTTCAGCCGCAACGAGTCACCCAAACGCAGCCATATCTACCTCACGGATGTGGTGCACGAAACGGTGCGTCTGCTCAAAGTAGGGTTGCCTCCCACTGTGGACCTGCGCGTCAAGATCGACCCCAACACGCCACCCGTGCTGGCCGACGAAACACAGGTTGAGCAGGCACTGCTCAACCTGTGCACCAATGCCATTCAGGCGATCGGTGCCGGGCGCGGCATTGTCAGCATTGAGCTAGGCAGCAGCCAGCCCGAGCCCGGCGAGGTCGAGCGGCGTGATAGCGCGCGTGAGCAGCATGTGACCCTGGCGGTTCGCGACACCGGCGGGGGCATCGACCCCGAAACCTTGCAGCGCGTGTTCGAGCCTTTTTTCACAACCAAGCCCTTGGGTCAAGGCACCGGCCTTGGCCTGGCCGTGGTGCACGGGGTGATGCGCGCCCATCTGGGCACCGTGGGCGTGCGCAGCACCCTGGGCAACGGCAGTGTTTTCACGCTGTATTTCCCCCCGGCGCAGGCGGTCGATATCCCCATTGACGTGCCCTCGCCCCGGGTCACTACGCCGCGGGGCCAGGGCCAGCATGTAATGTATGTGGACGATGACCACGCCTTGGTGTTTCTGGTCGAGCGGGCGCTCAGCCGTAAAGGCTACAAGGTCAGCACGTTCACCGACCCCCACCTGGCCAGCGCAGCGTTGCGCGCCCAGCCCGACGACTTCGACCTGCTGGTGACCGACTACAACATGCCCGGCTATTGCGGTGTGGACCTGCTGCTCGAAGCACGGGCCATCCGCCCGGACCTGCCGGTGGCACTGGCCTCGGGCTATGTCACGACCGAAATCGAGCAAAGTGCCTTTGCCGCAGGTGCCAGCGCGCTGATCCACAAGCCCAATGACGTGGAAGAGCTGTGCGAAACCGTGCAGCAGCTGCTGCTGGACAGCGAAGCAGCCCCTTACACGCCGTCCGCTTTTTCTTCACTTGTCGATCAGCGTCATCTTTGAAGACCACGCCCTGCTGGTGCTGGACAAGCCTTCTGGCCTGCTGTCGGTGCCTGGCAAGGGTGAAGGCAAGCAAGACTGCCTGAGTGCGCGCGTGCAGGCGCACTACCCCGACGCGCTGATCGTGCACCGGCTGGACATGGCCACCTCGGGCGTGATGCTGATGGCACGCGGGGCACAGGTGCAGCGCGTCCTGAGCCTGGCTTTTGCCACGCGCGACATTCTCAAACGCTACTGCGCCGTGGTTCACGGTGTGATAGTTGACACAGCGACGGTCAGCAGCCCGATGGTTGACAGCGCGACGGTTGGCAGCGCAGGCGATGGCAGCGCTGAAATTCAAGCCGAAAGCGGCGCAGCGTTTGCCAGCTTGCAGGCAGTCGATCATTGGGCTGTTATTGACCTGCCGATCGCCCTGGACTGGCCCAACCGGCCCCTGCGCATCATTGACGCTGATCACGGCAAACCCAGTGTCACGCGCTGGCGGCTGGCACCGCATGCTGAGCATCCCGGCACGCTCTGCTTTGACCAAGGCGCACCGTTCAGCCGGCTTGAGCTGGCACCCGTCACGGGCAGATCGCATCAACTTCGCGTGCATCTGGCAGCCCTGGGGCATCCGATTCTGGGCGACACGCTTTACGCGCCACTGCCGGTGCGGGCGCGTGCCAGCCGTTTGCTGCTGCACGCCTGCGCCCTTTCCCTGGCGCATCCGCTCACTGGGCAATCCATGAGCTTCAAGAGCACTGTGCCGTTTTGATTCTATTTTTAAATTGCTACCATATAGATAGCTACATATGTCCACTGTATAAGGGCCATGGGCACATTTGACCAATTAATAGCCATGAGAGTACTATGTGTGGCGTATCCTCACTATCCCACCTTAAGACGCTGTAATATTCTGGCAGCACACTGTG
>JANMVO010000352.1:0-1517 GCA_031392805.1 Rhodoferax sp.
CGCCGCCTCAAGCGCGATGGGCCCGGCTTTGCGTGTGAAGGTCAACGAGTTCTCGCCAACCTCCAGCTCAAAGTGTTTGGCCACCTTGTACTGGTTCACGCATTTGCCCACGGCCACGCCAATCTTGTCTTTGCCCACCAGCCGGGCTGCGTCCACCCGCACTTTGATCTTTTGCAGGTTCTGCTCGGTGGCCAGCAGCAACTCATCCCGGGTATGCGCACGCAGCCGGGCCAGCTCCGGGTTGCGGCACGCCAGCAGGCGCTCACCGGGAAAGTCAGGCGAGCTGATCTCCAGCAAGTTGCGCTCATCGAACAAGCCCAGCTGCAGATGCTTTTGCTCCACCAGGGTGCGAATCGAGGCACTCCTCAAGTGCCGTGAGTATTTACATGCCCTAATATGGAAACGAAAAAGCCACGTATTGCGTTGATTTAATTCAACTCTTTAGCAAGACAGCTGGGGAAATTGGAGGAATTTCAGCCTATCAGATTTAGGGAGGCGCGGATTTATTGCTCGCGGCCCATGATTACTTGGCTTGGACAGTCTGCGGGCTTGACTTTTTTTGCAAATATTGCCGATATTTGCTGCCAATGCGCTTTGCAGTCCATTCCGACCCAAGCGCCACGAATTCACACCTGCTGTGCAAGCCAGGCGGGGTCTGGCGTGTCGATATGACCACTTGAGCTGGCAATTGACGCAACAAATGCCACCAGCCCGGTCATAATTAGCTTTGGCACACGGGGCACAAACCTTACAAACCCCTATGCCCCACACGCCAACCGTTCGGGGCGGCGGCTCAGTCCAACAAGGTTTATCTGCCGCAAGAGGTGCTCTTGGTTTCTACAGACTTGGCCTCACGGCAGATAAGCGCTATTCATTATGTGGTGCACTCAACAGCAATGACCTGATGCGCACAAAAGTAATCTGAAGATATGACCCCCACTCAGACCTACCCGCCGACGTTGCTGCTCAAAGCCCAGGGGATTCGCGTTGCCTTCTTTGATGTCGATGGCGTACTGACGGACGGTGGCCTGTATTTCTCAGAGGGCGGCGAAACGCTTAAACGCTTCAACACGCTGGACGGGCATGGTCTGAAGCTGCTGCAACGCGCAGGCATTACACCGGCGGTAATCACTGGGCGCGACTCAAACCCTCTGCGCGTCCGGCTGGCGGCCTTGGGCATCACACATGTGCACTACGGCACCGAGGACAAGCGCCCGGCTGCAGAGCAGACCCTGCAGGCGCTGGGGCTGGGCTGGCGTCAGGCCGCAGCCATGGGTGACGACTGGCCCGATCTGGCAGTGATGACGCGTTGCGCTCTTGCCTGCGCACCCGGCAATGCGCATACCGAGGTCAGGGCTATTTCCCATTACGTGACCCAGGCCGCAGGTGGCGCAGGCGCCGCCAGGGAGTTCTGTGATGTGCTGCTCGTGGCCAGTGGCAAATATGCCAGCTTGCTGGAAGAAAGCAAGAGGTGATCAGGCTGCTGCGCACGGCATGGGATCGCCTGTCGCTTTACC